>JACRPN010000010.1 GCA_016223145.1 Armatimonadota bacterium
GGCCCGAAGCCCGGCTCTTGAGGATGTAGCAGTAAAACACCCAGAAAGTCCTGGTGGGCCCAACGAGATTCGAACTTGTGACCTCACCCTTATCAGGGGTGCGCTCTAACCAGCTGAGCTATGGGCCCATCCTACGGCCGCATGAACTGCGGCCCCGGCTCGAACAATCTGCGGGAGAGTCTCTCCGCGCCAGTTCGGGGTTCCAAAAGATACCACAAACTCGGCGTGACACTTCCACCATCCCACGCGTCCCAAACTATGCGGGCTCTCCTTGGTAGACAGGAGGGGCTCGATGTCGCTACAATTGAAGCGAAGCGCCAGATGCTTCTTGGTTAGCACCGAAGGATGGATCCAACCATGCGAATGTCGCACCTCTTGATGGCAACAACGGCGGCTCTTGGGTTAGTGGGCGCGGCCATGGCCCAATTCCCCGGACCCACACCCCTTGCTTGGCGGTGGGCTCACTCGACCCCCGTTTCACCCCTCGGAGCGCCGGTTGTCGAAGGCAATACCGTCTTCGTAGCGGTTGGCAACCGCATGTTCGCGCTCGATCGCGAGACAGGCAACCAGAAATGGCGCTATCCGCTCGTCGAGGGTGTTCCCGGCTATTTCCGCGCCGGCCCCGTGCTCATCGGGCGAACGCTCATGAACATCGCGGACAACAAAATCGTATACGCGGTCGATGCGGACACGGGAGCGCCCAAATGGAGTTACCCCTGCCCGACGTCGGTCACCGGCCAGCCGGTGGCTGCTGGGGGCAAATACGTCTTCCAAATGAGCGACAGTTCGCTCATGGCGCTGAACCCCGAGGACGGCTCTCCGTTCTGGAAGACGCCCTATCGCGTCTATGAAGGGCTGAATTCGGGAATCGCGGCAAAAGGCACGGACGTTTTCTACACCACCCAAGACGGGCAACTAGTGCAGTTCGACATCAACCTTAGGCAAGCCGGCTGGAAGAAGCGGTTCTCGGTGATCTATGCCGACACCTCGCCCGTCATCTTCGGCGACTACATTTATCTCAACAACGGTAGCTACTTCACCTGTCTTTCCGCGGTGAACGGCATGGCGCGCTGGGAGCAGAACACGGGGACGCAACTGGCGTTCTCGCCCGCCGTTTCCGACATCGGCGCGTTCACGCTGTCGATCAGTGGCCAGTGCTTCGTCTTTGACGCCCGAACCGGCGCCCCCAGGCGCTACAAGACGCCGGACGGTAAGACCAAGTCGGTTCTCGAGCTTGGCTCCACCCCGGTGGTAAGGCCCTCGATCATCGACAAGTTGTTCCTGGTCCCAACCTCCAACGGCGCGCTCAATTTTATCGACGCAGCCACCGGCGACATCGTTTGGAGCTACCTCGTTCGGCCGTTGACCAAGGGCCAGCCGGCGTCTTCGACCAACCTCGGCGGTCCCGGCGGTCCGGGAGGCCCGGGCGGCGGAGGTGACGCGCTGGGTGGCGGCGGAGGCCGAGGCGGCCTAGGCGGCGGAGGCGGCCAAGGCAACAACCGCGGCGGCCTGGGTGGCGGATTTGGCCAGGGAAACAACCGTGGCGGCCTGGGTGGCGGCGGACTCTTGGGAGGCGGCCAAGGCAACAACCAAACGGTGCAGCTCGCGGTACCGGCGTCGGGTCCTGGAACCCTTGTAGGCAAGACCCTTTACGTGCTTTGCCAGGACGGCAGCCTTTTGGCTTTCGATCCGGATGCCGGGGTCGACAAGACCGGCCCAACGGTCACGATGGCTTGGCCCACGCCCGGCGCCCAGGTTTCGAGCAACCCGCTGGAGATCATGTTCAAGATCGAAGATGAGTCCACGGGCGTCAAGGGTACGACGATCAAGATCACCGCCAATGGCCAACCTCTCGAATACGAATACGGCCGAGACGGCTATGCGATCGTGAAGCTCTCACGAGCCGCGAAGAACCAGCCTCTGGCCGACGGCCGCAAGACTCTCAATGTCACCGTGTCCGACTGGTACGGCAACGTGACGTCGGCAGACTTTGCGCTGACGATCGACAACGCCCTGCCTCCTCTACAAAAGCCGGCGGATAACCGCACAGGCGGTCCTGGCGGCGGTGGGCTTGGCGGCGGCGGCCGCGGCGGCCTTGGAGGCGATGGCTAAGGCCGGAGAGATTTGGCCGACAGCGTGCTGAACCCAGAGTTCGCTTTCTGGCAGTTGGCGGGAGCCTGTGAAATGGGTCCTGTCAAACTGGAAAGCGTGATGCGAAGCTTGGGGTCGAGGGGCTATCCCACCGACCCCAAGGCCTTTTTTGAGCACCGTTCAGACCTGACGGAGGCGGAACGCCACAAGCTCACGGATTCCAGCCTCAAGCGAGCATCCGACGCGGCAAAGGCGGGCGCTTGGTGCCTGCCTCGATCTCGGTTTGGTCCGAGGCTCTCTCATTCAAAGGTTCCGTGCGTGTTCGGGTGGGGTGATCGAACGTTGCTCGATGGGCCCATCGTTGCGATTGTGGGCACTCGAGGAGCCTCGGTGTATGGCCTTGCAGCGGCTCAGAAGTTCGCCGAAGCTCTGTCAGACTCGGGAGTCTGCATCGCCAGCGGCGGGGCGCTCGGGATCGATGCCTCGGCGCACGAGGCGGTCCTAAAGCAAGGGGGCAAGACCCTCGCCGTGATGCCTTGTGGGCTCGACGTGGCGTATCCGGCAGTTCACCGGCCGCTCTACAACCGCATCCGGGAAAGCGGTCTGCTGCTCTCGCAATTTGCATTTGGAGTGATGCCGCGCAAGGTGTCGTTTCTTGAGCGCAATCGGCTGATCGCCGCACTCTCCGACGGGGTGCTTATCGTGGAGGCGCCGGAGCATTCGGGTTCGCTTAGCGTGGCCCACGAGGCCGCCGAACTGGGGAAGCAGGTGTTCGTCGTGCCCGCGAATATCTCCATGCTGGGGTTTCGAGGATCCCATGCCTTGATCCGGTCTGGCGCGGCCCTCGTCGACCATCCCGACCAAATCCTCGCCGACTTGGGGATTGAGAGACGTCCTGCGAGCCGCACGTCGAAGCCCGATCCAGGTGGGCTCTCTTCGAAGATTCTCAAGGCGCTGACCGTAGAGCCGCAGTCTGCTGAGAAGATCGCGGCGGCATGTGGGCAGGAGGCGGGCGCGATTCTGGCGGAATTGACCATGCTGGAACTTGAGGGAACGGTCATCCGCGCTCCGGGCGGATACGCCCTCCGACCGTAAGATCGCCATGGCAGACCACTTCACCGCATTTGCCTACGGACCACAGGGCTGGGGCGTCTATGAGGTCGTTTTTGAGGCTGCAGGTCCCAGCATGGAGCCGACAACGAAAGCGCCCGAGCGTTGGCTTGCGCCGGGGTTCGTGGACCTTCACATTCACGGCGCATTTGGGATCGACTTCATGTCCTGCAGCTCTTCTGGCCTGGCGGCGCTCTGCGAAAAGCTCGCAGGGGTGGGCTATGAGGCATTCCTCCCCACGACCGTCTCGGCCTCGGCGGAGGAGGTGCGAAGGGCGCTCTCAAGCTGGACCAACCATCCGATGCTTCCGGGTTTTCACTTGGAAGGGCCCTTCATCAGCCCCCAGTTTCCAGGCGCTCAGCCTCCAGGGGCCATCATCGACCCTCCGATACCTGGCAGCGGCTGGGACGACGTGCTCGATGATTTCCGCCTGCGCTATGTGACCCTGGCCCCCGAACGCCCCGGCGCGGAAGCGCTGATCCGTCGGCTGGCCTCGCGAGGCGTCGTCGTGAGCATGGGCCACACGAATGCCACCGCTCTCGAAGCGAACAGGGGCATTGCCGAAGGCGCTCGCCACACCACACACACCTATAACGCCATGCGCCCGCTGCACCACCGTGAGCCCGGGGTCCTGGGCGTGGCGCTCACGGAGGGTGCGGTTCGGTGCGAGCTGATCTACGATCGGCTCCATGTGTCGAAGGAGGCTGCCGACCTCCTCCTGCGCGCCAAGGGGTCGGAAGGTGTGATCGCCGTCAGCGACGGAACCGCCGTCTCAGGGCTTGGCGACGGCCACAAGGCGGGCATGTGGGGCCACGACGTTGAGACGCGCAACGGTGGCGTCTATCTGGCCGGCAGCAGCACCCTTGCCGGAAGCGCCATCACCCTGCTGGACGCGTTTCGCAACCTATGGGAGGACTTCGGCGCGGAGACTGCGGTCCGGTGCTGTTGCCTGAATCCTCGCCTAGCCCTACCGGAACGGTCCGTTCCCAGGGTATATGTGGAGTTCGACCGTCGGAAAGAACTCGTGGCGATTCGCAGCGTTGCGGAACCGTGAGCTGACGGCGGCCCTATGTCTACCTACTCAAGGCTGAAAAAGGTCCTGATCGGAAAGCCGATTGCGACCAAGCACGCGCATCACGAGCGTCTCCCCAAGGTCTTTGGCCTTCCCGTCTTCGCCTCGGACGCGCTTTCTTCCGTGGCCTATGCCACCGAGGAAGTCCTGCTCGTGTTGGTGATGATGGGGGCCGTCGGCTTCTATCACCTGGTCTCGATCTCCGTCTGGCTCTGCATCCTGCTGGTGATCGTGGGGTTCAGCTACTACCAGACGATCCACGCCTATCCCCAGGGCGGCGGGACCTACATGGTCTCGACCGAGAACCTGGGTTCCAAAGCGGGCCGAATCGCGGGCTCAGCGCTGCTGATCGACTACATCCTCACGGTTGCGGTTTCCATATCATCGGCCGTTAGCTTTGTGGTGTCCGCCTTTCCAGACACCAAGCCTTACTCCGTCTGGATCGCCTGCGCGGCGATCGCATTACTCGCCATCGCCAACCTGCGCGGCGCCAAAGAGAGCGGAATTCTCTTTGCGATTCCTACCTACACCTTTGTCGTTTCGATCCTCGTGCTGGTGGCAGTCGGGCTCTTCAAGAGCGTCGGGGCGCCCCCAATTCCGCCTGATCCAGCCGAGTTTCCACAGCCCATACAAGCGGTCGGGTGGTTCCTAATGCTCCGGGCGTTCGCGGCGTCCTGTACGGCACTAACGGGTACCGAGGCCATCGCGGACGGTGTTCAAGCGTTCCGTCCTCCGGAGGCCAAGAATGCCAGCGCCACGCTCGCGATGATGGTGGGTCTGTTGCTGGCGATGTTCATCGGCATCTCATGGTGCGCCCAACATTTCGGCATCACTCCGATGCACATTGAAGAAGCGGGCTACAAGACGGTGGTCGCCCAGCTCGCCGAGAGGGTCTTCCCTAGTTGGCCGAGCTACTTCTATCTCGTTACGTCTGTGACGGCGCTGATCCTGTTTCTTGCCGCAAACACCGCTTTTGCCGACTTCCCAAGGCTCTCCAGCTTTATCGCGCGAGACGGGTACCTCCCCCGCCAGCTCATGAGCCTTGGAGACCGGCTCGTGTTCCAGAACGGCATCGTGACTCTGGCAGGCGCGGCGATGCTCTTGGTCATCATCTTCCGCGCCGAGACCCACGCCCTGATTCCGCTTTACGCACTCGGCGTGTTCATTTCATTCACCCTCAGCCAAGCGGGCATGGTTGCCCGGTGGTTCAAACGAACCCAGGGCGCATGGGCCAACTACCGGATGTGGGTGAGCCTGGTGGGGGCGATCACCACCGGCGTCGTCGCGGTCATCCTCGCAATCACGAAGTTTGCCGAGGGCGCCTGGCTGATTTTCGTCGCGATGGCGATCATGCTCACCTTCTTCTACCGGATTCGAAAGCACTACGAGTACCTTGCCGGGGAGTTGGGCCTGACCGAAACGGACTCGGTTCCCAAAATCCAGGGCACGGTCCTGCTGCTGGTTCCACGGCTCCACAAGGGGGTTCTTCAGGCTATTGGCTACGCCAAGTCGATGGCGAAGGACGTTCGCGCAGTCCACGTGATTCTCGACTCCAAGACCATCGAGGGCGTCCGCAGAGACTGGAACCGGTTCGGCTCCGACATACCACTGGTCATCCTCGAATCGCCCTATCGCTCGCTCATTGACCCGCTCATCGAGTACATCGACGAGACCATCGCCGAGGAGCCCAACGCCATCGTCACGGTGATCGTGCCCCAAGCTGTGCCAAAGCGCTGGTACCAGGGGCTGCTGCACAATAACGTCGCCGTGCCGCTCAAGATGGCCCTTAGCGCCCGCAAAAACGTCGTCATCACCAACGTGAGGTACTTCCTGAATTGATCGTCGAATCGTTTGAGGACGTCATCAACCTGTCGGGTTCCCTGAAGTACAACTTCTGGGACACCGTCCACACCGCGATCTCGCTGACGCTGAAGCGGCACTCGACCGGCGTGATCATTGATTGCTCCGGCATCACCGACTGCACTCACGAGGGCGCTGAGACCTTCCGAGACATTCTGGGATACATCCAGGAGCATGATGCCCGCGTCATTTGCGTCGCCGTGCCGGCCGGGGTTATGGAGGTGCTCAAAACCACCGCCGAGGTGCGCTCGCAGCTTCCTATCGCGGCGTCGGTCGAGGAGGCGCGCCATTCGTTGGACCTCCTGGCGAATACCCAAGAAGGCAAAAAGAAGCAGCCGTTTCAGGTGGAGGAATTGACCAAGATCGTGCTCTACCTGACGGGTGGAGAGCGGGACAAGATCGGCCTAGAGGCCGCCAAACGCATGGCTGGCGGGCTGCATGGGGAGGTGCTGCTGGTTTATGTGATCGCCGTGCCGCGAGAGCTGCCGCTCCAGGCGCCGCTGACCAAAGAAGAGGACTTGGCTCTCGCTGCCCTGCAGGCCGCCCAACAGAACCTGACGGCGAAGGGAGTCCCTCATCAGATCTTGGTTCATCGGGGGCGCGACATCGCCAGCTCGCTTGAGGACGTGATGGATGAGCAAAAGGGCGACGTGCTGCTGATCCCACTCTCTTCCGAGCCGTCGGAATCCGAAGCAGACCTCAAGCTGATCAAGAGCGCGCTGGCAAAGGTCTCGTCTCAGGTGGGGTTCATCCGCGCCCCGATGAAGAAATGATCGGGCATTCCTTTAGATTGCGATGAATTGTCGCCGCTTTTCGCAGGGCGGACTTGTCCGCCGTTTCCAGCTTCCCACATATTCGGATTGCAGCAACAGTGTGGCGCCGCCCGAACGGGCCGCTCACTACTCACTCCCAATAAATTGAGATCTTGGGCGGTGTGAAGAGGCTGAACCGCAGTCCTAAGGAATCAAACTCCGCTTCGACTGTACTCACTAGCTGGTCTTCGCCCCATCGGTAGATAACTCCGTCCCCTTTCAGGGGTGCCCTCGTCCAGACCGACTTCGAGAAGTCGGCGGACTTGGAAACTGCGGTCCAGAGCCATTTGTGTCGGGCGCCCTTTAGCTCAGCAGATCCGACAAACAAAGTTGTCGGCATCCTAAACTCGCCGGCGCAGCTCCTCGCAAACGCCGCGAGCGCATTCTCGGAGTTCTTATCGCCAGGGAAATCGTGGCCCTTGTTTGGCATCACCACGATGGCCTTTGGAGACTTGATTTTGCCCCAGTAGAGACCCGTCGCATCGACGGCCCAGAACGGGTCGCTCGAACCGATGACGTTGAGCACCGGCACCTTCAGCCGCCCAATCCGAGCATAGGGGTCCACCATCGCGACCAGCCGCTTACCAGGTTCCGTGTTCAGGATGTCCAGCAGCCCCTGATCCTTATAGGCTTCGTACATCGGGCTGTAATGCCCCCAGAGCTTCTGCTGGTGGGCAAGCTGGGCGGGGATGTTCAAGTTGTCGTAGATGAACGGTGCGATGCCGACGATACGCTTGTCTTGGACGGTCCCCAGCAGCCACGTCGTCCACCCGCGCTTGCTTTCTCCGGTGATGACGAACCTCTTGATCGGGTTGGGGAGCTTGGCGGAGTCCTTTTGGATCGCGTCCATGGCGCGAACTGCCGAGTTGGCCATCGGGAAGAGTAGGGGCCAGTTCTCGTCGCCCGTCCTCAAGTACTCGGCGAAGGTGTGGGCGACCAAATCGTCCTCCCATTTGTCCCAGATCGGCTGGTTGGGCACGTCGAAGAGGCTGAAGACCGGCAGTCCCGCCTTGTCGGCGATGCGCTTGGCCCACGCCTTGTCCTTTGAGTTTTGGGTCCCTCCCGTGATGGCGAGCACCGCGATGCCCCTATGGCGCAACTTGGAAGGAGTTGCCTCCGTGACGTCGTGATGCCACTCCTTGCCCTGCCACCTCTGGCTGGTGAGGGCAAGCCCTCCCGAACCCCTGGCCGCGCGAACCAAGGGGTGAGCCTGAATGTAGCGGTCCAGCGCCCCTTCAGGCTTCAAATCACCGGCGGCCAGGTTCGCAAGGAACGCCGCAGTCAGGGCCAGAACGGGCATGAGACGAACATACCCCGAACCTTCTGGGGAGAAGAACCAACCGAGAATTTCGTCCCGTCGTGCACATAGGTTGACATCCCAGCCAAAACCTGCAAGAATAGGGAAGTTCGCCTAAGACCGGCGGCTTTTTGGGCTGCAAGGAGGATATGCGTCTATGCGAAAGATAGCCAAAGTGGGGGCTCTCGTGGCCATGGCACTCAGTGCCGTTGCCGCATTCGGCTTCTACGATCAACAAATCCTGATTGAAAGGGCTTTGAACAGCCCGAATCTGACCGTTCGTTACAGTGGGGCCAAGGTGGCGCTCGTCGAGTTCAAACTGAATGGCGTCAGCCTGGGAACTCGCACCGTCAGCGCGGCCAAGACCGCTGGTGAGACCACGTTCAACCTGGATCTCGCCATGCTCTCCGATGGGGACAACCTCGTCGAAGTCCGACTGTACGATAAGGCCGGCAAACTGGTCGGCACCGAAACGTCCACGATCACGCAGGACGACGGCGCCGCGACCCAGGTGAGAATCACCTACCCCAAAATGGGCCAGACGGTCATGGGCGGGCTCGACATCAAGGTCGGCTTTGGCAAAGAGCTTCGCAACGCATATGTGAGCTTTTTCGTCGACAACCAGTTCAAGGCCATGACGAACTCGGCCCCGTTCAGCTTCTCGTGGGATACCACCCGAGAGGCCAACGGTTGGCATGAGATCGAAGCCATGCTGGTGGACGACTCCAGCACCACCTTCAAGACCAAGAAGGTCAAGGTCCTGGTGAACAACCCTGGCGGACAGACGCCTCGGCTCACAAACCCCGTCCAGCCGACAACGCCACCATCACAGCCTCCGACCACGGCTCCTAGCAAAACCGAGCCGCCGGTGGCCAAGGGCAACCCTTCTACGGCCGCTTCGACAGGAGCGACCAAGGCTGTCAGCGCCGTATCCAATCTGCTTCCTCCCACGCTCTCCGCGATCACCTCGCCGAACGGGATCAACCCGCAGACCGGTGACCGGGCTGGCGTGAAGTCGGGCAGCTACGGCCATCCCAGCGCGACGGGTACGCGGCTCGTGACCCCGACCACCCCGGGAGCGGTCAAGTCTGGCAGCGTTACGGCCAAGACGACGCCCTCCAAGATGGTCATCCAGATCTCGCCGTCCAAGACGACGGCCTCTGGCGCCAGCGCCGTGACCACCGTGCCGAACACGGTCTCGACGGCCGCCACCGGAGCCCCGGCTCGCATGAGCCTGGAGAAGGGCACCAAGATGCCGTTCAGCGGCAACTTCAAGATCTCGCTCAATGGCAGCCCCATCCGCTTCGACGTCCAGCCCCGCGTGCAAGACGGCGTGGCCATGGCGCCGGTACGCCACCTCCTTGAGGGCGCGGGCGGCACGGTGGACTGGGACAATCAACTGAAGATGGTGAAAGCTCTTGCCGATGGCAAGCCGATCACCCTCTCCATCGGCGACAAGATGGCGAAGGTCGGCGACAGCATGATCGAACTAGAGATCAGCCCGTTCCTCGAGAACGGCCGCACGATCATCCCGATCAGCTTCCTGCACGACACGTTCAAGGTGAACATCGAGGTTGATGCCAAGACCGGCATGGTCCTCATCACCCGCGCGAAGTAAAGCCTATCCTCCAATAACACACGGGCCGGATGCCACCAGGCACCCGGCCCGTTTTGTTGTGTCGTCAGAGGAGTGCCAACTGCTAGCGCCGAACCTTCATCCATGCTCTCACGCCGAGAAGTCCTTGCCATGGCCACGGTGGCCGGCGCCTATCGTAACGACACCCTGAACCTCGTCGAGCGGATCGTCGGCCGGTACGCCGCCAGACCCGAGGAGGCCGCGCAGGATGAGGCGTTCTGGACCCAGATCCAGGAGGCGTTCACCCTCGACCGGACGATGACCAACTTCAACAACGGCGGCTGCTGCCCGAGCCCGCGTGTGGTCGAGGAGACGCTCAAGCGCTACATCGACTACAGCAACCAGGCGCCGAGCTTTTATATGTGGCGGCACCTTGAGCCCGAGGTCGAATCGGTCCGCCGCCGTCTGGCCGGGGTGTTTGGCGTGGACGCCGAGGAGATCGCGATCACCCGAAATGCAAGCGAATCCTTGGAGACCTGCCTGCTTGGCTTCGACCTGGAGCCGGGCGACGAGATTCTGACCACCAACCTCGACTACCCGCGCATGATCACGACCATCAAGCAACGCGAGCGCCGCGACGGAGTGAGAATGGTGCAGGCCAAGATGCCGGTCGCCCCGCCGAAGCTCAGCGACCTGATCGATCCGATTCGCGCGGCGATCACGCCGAAAACCAAGGTCATCCTGGTCAGCCAGGTTTCGTTCTTGAACGGCCAGATCTTCCCGATCAAGGCGATCTGCCGCATGGGCAAGGAGCGCGGCATCCCGGTCATCGTGGACGGCGCGCATGCCTTCGCCCACCTCGACTTCACGCACAAGGACCTGGAGTGCGACTACTACGGGTCCAGCCTGCACAAGTGGCTGATGGCGCCCGTGGGTACGGGAATGCTCTATGTGAAGAAGGACAAGATCGAGAAGCTCTGGGGCATGTACGCTTGCGACGTCGCGCAGTCGAAAGACATCCGTAAATACGAAGAAATCGGCACGCATCCGGCGGCCAACCACAATGCCATCGCCGAGGCGATCACCTTCCACGAGTTGATCGGGCAGACGCGCAAGACCGCCCGCCTGCGCTACCTGAGGAGCCGCTGGGCCGACCGCATCAAGGAGCACCCGAAGGTTCGGTTCCACACCAACCTTCACCCAGAGCACTCCTGCGCGCTGACGACGGTGCAGATCGACGGCATCGAACCCGCCAAGTTGGCTGAATGGCTGTGGGAGAAGCACCGCATCTTCGTGACCGGTATCGGACATGAGTCGTTCAACGGAATCCGGGTCACACCGAACGTATACACAACGTTACAGGAGATCGATCGGTTCGCCGACGCGATGTTGAAAGCTGCGCGCGAGGGGATTGGCTGAGGTGGGATTGTGCGCCACCGGCTGCATGAGGAGGCGCCCAAACGTCCCATCGAAACCTTTTTCGAAGGCTGCGCGAACAGGAATGTTCGCGGACCTTGTGCGAACGTGGACGTTCGCGTTCCGTCTCGTCTCTGCGCAGTCCCAACGATGCAAAGGGACGCCTCCTATGCAGAGTGTTGGGTGCAAGGCAAAGCGTCTCTTACATGTTTCAGTGGAATCGGTTCACTCTTTCCCCGAACAGAGTTGAAGAACTGAACGGCCGTTTCTGGGCTGAGTCGATCAAGCCGGATCACGGCTTCTGACAGAGCGCCGGACGCGATGAGCTCGGAGCGCAAGACCCCCGGGATCGCACCTGAGCCGATAGGAGGGGTCAACCAAGCACCGTCAATGAAAACGGCGACGTTGGAGATCGTGCCATCGGCAAGCTCGCCGCGCGAGTTCGGCAGGAGTACTTCGTCGCAGTCCGGATGCTCCGTCCTGGCCCAGTCATAGGAGTCCCTGCGGTCGGTCTTGTGGCGGGTCCAGAGGGTGTCGGCATCGAGCCGCTGGGAGGCTACCGCGACCCGCAGTGGCCGATCCACGGGCCACGGAACAAACGGCCGGGCCGCGATTTCCAGCTTTCCGGCAGTGTCAATCGCCAGTCGAACAACTTGCTCCTCAGCATCAAAGCCGGCCGTCGCCGCCAGCAGAGTCTCGCGGATCATCTCTTCCCGCAAGGGCCAATCGAAGTAAGTCGCTGAACCAAGCAGGCGGGCAAGATGACCTTCGAGCATCGCGTAGCCTTCGTCTCGCGACCACTTGAGGGTCTCGATCAGCCTGAAATCGGGCAGCGATGAAATCAGGACGGCCGCTTTGGTTTGAGTCTCTTTGAGTTCGAGTTCGGGTTGAGAGTCCCAAACGATTCCCCCGCCAACGCCGTATTCCCAGTTCCCTGTTGCCTTGTCCAATACGGCGGTTCGTATGGCAACTCCAAACCTGGCCCGGCGTCCCGGTCCCACGACACCGATGCATCCCGAATAGATTCCGCGCGGCGAGGACTCGAGCTCGCGGATGATCTCCATCGTGCGGCGTTTCGGCGCGCCCGTCATCGAGGCCGCAGGGAAGAGCGCCCTGAAGATCTCGGCGAGCGAAGCATGGGTCGTGGCCTCGGCGGTCGAGGTCATCTGGTGGAGCGTCGCAAATCGCTCGATCCTGAAGGGTTCGACCACACGGACGGACCCGATGTTGGCGATCTTGCCGAGGTCGTTGCGCGCCATGTCCAGGATCATCAGGTTCTCGGCGCGGTCCTTTACCGAGTTGAAGAGCGCTTCAGCCAGGATGGCGTCCTCCCTTGAGTCGAGCCCTCGGGGAGCGGTGCCCTTCATCGGACGGGTGCGGATCGCGTTTCCCTCGAGTTCGAAAAAGAGCTCAGGAGAGGCGCAGCAGATGGCAAGGTGGCTGGTTTCAAGGTACGCCGCGAAAGCCGTTCGCCGACATTCCGACATGTTTCGAAACAGGTCTGCCGGGAGTGTACGGTCTTCGGAATGCAGCCGCAAGGTGAAGTTCACCTGGTAGGTGTCTCCAGCGGCGATGAGACCGCGGATTCGCCTGATGGCGGCGGCGTGTTGCTCGGGTTCGGTGTCTGGAAGCCAATTCAGGGGGGCCTTAGGGCCAGGATTCCCGATGGGCAATTCGGCAGAATCCATCCAGCCTTCGTAAACCCCAAAGTGAACCAGCGGGAGGTTTGGCTTCGGGGGGTAGGTGACAAGAGCAGGGCTTAGGGTCGAGGCGGCTTCATACGCTACCCAGCCCACGCATGCCAGGCCCTCGTTCGCCGCCAATTCAACCTGCTCGAGGACCTCGCGCACCTCGCAAGCCGAAGTCGCCGAGAGGGTCCGCTGCAGCCCCAGATAGCGCCGCCAGACGAGCTGGCCTCCTGACTCAACCCTCAAGATCGCCTCGCGCATTGAGGGGAAAAGGGTACCGGCTTTGTAGGTCTGCCGGCGGGCTGGAGAGCCCATCCTTTGGTTTCGCGTAGTGAAACTCCTTCCGAGTCCCGATCCATCGGGAAGGGAGGCTTTGGGGTGGGAGACCCCGGAAGGAACCGTAGCCGCAGGTTCCGTGCCTGCACAGATTGGGCAGTAGCAGAGCCCTCTACCGGACCTCTCGCAAAGCCGCGATGACGCCAAGGAACGCAAAGACCCCCTCACCCGGTTCACTTCGTTCACCAACCTCCCCCTCCAGGGGGGAGGTGGTTCATCACCATCCGCGAGCCGCGAACCCCAGACCCCAGACCCCAAGCCCCAAACCCTGCCCTCCGCCCCTCCATGCCAGAATCGAGCCATGAACTCAAAACAGCGCGTTCAAATGGTTTTGGCGAAGCAAAAGCCAGATCGCCCACCGGTCTCCTTTTGGCATCACTTTGGCCCAGAAGAGCTGAGGGGCCTGCCGGCCATCGAAGCGCACCTCTACCATTACGACCGATTCCAGGTGGACTTTCTCAAAGTGATGAACGACACGGGCTTCCCCAGGCCAAGCGAGACGTGGGTGCTTGAGAAGGCCTCGCAGCTTGCGGAGATAAGAGAGTTCACCGGGGCCGAACTGGAGTTCGAACTGGAGTACGACATTATTCGGGGCATCCGTGAGCGGGTAGGGCCCGATCTGCCGATGATCGTCACGGTTTTCAACTCGTGGTCGATTTTGCGACGCATCACCGCCCCGGAGACCGACGTTCACGGCCCGCCCAAGCTCGTGTCGGAAGACGACAAGGACCTCGCTGTTTCTAGGGTTCTGGAGGAGGACATTGGGGCCGTTCAAGAGGCGCTGGCAAAGATCGGGCGTGGGCAGGCCAAGTTTGCCAAGCGTGCGTTGGAGGCTGGCGCCGATGGCGTGTTCTTGTCTGTACGGGATGATTGGGTGGATTCCGCAGCCAACGGCGAGGGAGTCTACGACCGGATCGTCGCCGAGACCGACCATGAAATCCTACAGGCCGCGGCCGCCGGCTGGTTCAACATGGTCCATGTGTGCGGCAAGGCGAAGGATTTCACGCGCTTTGGCGGCTACCCGTGCCACGTGCTGAACTGGGCGGACCGCTATGCCGGCCCAAGCATCGAGGAGGCCAAGGGGATGTCCGATCTACCTCTTTCAGGTGGAGTTGACAACTTGAACACCCTTCCCAAAGGCAAGCCGGAGGACGTCGAGCGCGAGGTGAAGGACGCGATTCAGCAGGCGGGCTCACGAACGATCATGATTACCCCGGGATGCACCTACGCACCCGAACTCGTTCCTGAAGCGAACCTGCTCGCGCTGAAGGCGGCGGCCAAGTATTGAGCTCGAAGGGGTTTGTAGTTGAGCTTCCTGAGACGGAGCTCGACCTTGGGCTTTGTGTCACCAGCGGGCAGGTGTTTCGCTGGGAGCGCCTTGGCGATGCCCGGTACTTGGGAGTGGACGGCGACTTTTGGTACGTGGTCGAGGTTGCCCCGGCGCGAAGAGGCCGGACGAGCTATCGGATCCAGAGCAACGGCTCAGCAAAGGACTTTGGCTCTTTGTTTCGCCTGGAGACCTCGCTGACAGAAATCGAGGCCGAAGTTCTAAGGAGAGGGCCGGAGCTGAAGCCATACGTCGAGCGACTGTCGGGGCTACGGGTCTTGAATCCATCGAGCGCGAGCGAAGTGCTGTTCTCGTTCCTGTGCACGCCTAACAACAACTTGGAGCGGATCACGCGGATGGTGCGCGCGCTGGCCGAGTATGGCGACCCCATTGGCGGGTGGGAGGGGAGGGTTCTCAAGAGGTTCCCGGACGTTGTGCGCATCGCTTCCATCCCAGAAGCTGAATTGCGCCAGAAGGGTTTCGGCTACCGGGGCGCGACGATTCCGAGCGTGGCCAGACAGATCTTGTCGAGAGGAGACGATTGGCTCGTCGAGCTTCAGAATCTGCCCTATGAAGAGGCACACGCCGAGCTCTGTTCGCTCAAGGGCGTTGGCCCCAAACTCGCCGACTGCATCTGCCTTATCGGACTGCGCCACTTGGAGGCGGTGCCGGTGGACACCCACCTGTATCAAGCCGCCTGCCGCGAGTATTTCCCGGAGTGGCGCGGGAAGGCTCTGACGGGAACGCGTTACCGCGAGATCGGCGGCCATTTTAGGGGGCGGTTCGGTTCCCTTGCCGGATGGGCTCATCAGTACCTGTACTATGAGAACCTGCTGCGCCGACGGAGCCGCAGCCCGCATAATGAGCCGAAATGAAGGGGTTCGGGATCTTCCTGCTGGCGATGGTTGCGGCGTTCGGGGCCTATGTGGGGTTTGCCAGATCGGGCCTTTCCTTAGGTCAGCCGCCAGCGTCTGCAGCCCTTCCGGATCGACGTTTCGGCGAGCCCAAAACGGGGATCAAGCTCTCAGACTTGGCGATCGACGAGAGTTCAGGAGTGGCGCGAAGCGCCGCGTTCCCAGGCAAGTACTACACGCACAACGACAGCGGCGATTCCGCGCGGTTCTGGCGGTTTGGGCTCGATGGCAGGTGCGAGGGGCCCTTCGAAGTTGTCGGCGCCCAAGCGGTGGACTGGGAGGATAGCGCTGGAGCGGCGATAGGCAACGCCAAGTATCTCTACTTTGCCGACATAGGCGACAACCAGGAGAGGCGCGCTTCGGTGGTGGTGTGCAGGCTGCCAGAGCCGGGAGCTCAGCCAGGATCGGTTGGCAAGTTTGATAGGTTTGAGCTGACGTACCCCGATGGCCCCCACAACGCGGAGACGTTTCTGGTTCATCCCAAACGGGGTGAGATGCAGATCGTCACCAAAGCGGATTCTGGCGAGTGCCGTGTCTATGGGACCGGGCCGATGCCGGCGCCGGGCAAGATGAGGCTGACCTTTTTGGGTTCGTTCACAATGGCGTCGCCACTTCCTCCGGGCAGGCAGTCGACGGGGGGCGACGTTTCGCCCGACGGCAGGTTTGTGGTTGTCCGATCCTATCTGGAGGCCTACGAGTTTCCCTGCGTGGATCCCCAGAACTGGTTCAAGGCCAAGCCGGTCAAGGTGAAGACGGCGCTCGAACCGCAGGGCGAGGCGATCGGCTATTCACTCGACGGCAAGATGCTCGTGACGACGAGTGAGCACGCTCCGTGTCAGGTCGCAACGATCTCGATTGCTGAGAAGTAGGGGCCGGTGTCCTTGAGGCGTTGGCGTGGTGGCGTGGTGCCTCTCGCCCGGGTCGCTTTGCTCACCGACCGCTCCGCGAGGGGGCGAGGTGGAAAAGTGCCCCACCCCTCAGACCCCGGACCCCATGCCTCCCCCTAAAGATTGCCGGGTGAATCCCCCAAGCTTCAAAAGGCTACGAAATCAAGAAAAAAAAGAGGAGGTGTCCAAATGCGCGCCATAGGCGTAAGAATGGCTGCCATGGGGCTGATGGTCCTGATCGGGATCGGAGGCGCAACGGCACAACATGGGTCTCCCTTGGGAGTTGGCCGCAAGGAACGCGGCGACCAAGGTGAGTTCGTTGGAAAGGGAACGGATGCCCGCACAGAGACAAGGGTCGAGCGAAAGCCGATCCCGTTTGAAACTAGATACGAACTGAGTCGAACAGTGGGGGCGGGCCGCCTCGTGAAGCGCGAGGACGGCCAACCGGGCGCGATCGTGAACACCTACGCCGTCAAGGTGAGGAACGGTGTCGCCGTCTCGAAGGAACTGGTCAAGACGGAGCGCATCGAGCCGAAAGACGCGTTGGTGCTGATCGGCAGGCAGGGCTTCACCCCATCGCGCGGATCGTTCACCCGGGCGAAGGTGCTGGATATGCACGCGTCGGCCTATGATCCGAGCGCGGGCCGTGGCAAAGCCGCTACGGGGCGGACGGCATCGGGCCGAAGAGCGACCTACGGGGTTGTCGCGGTGGATACGCGCGTGATACCGATGGGCACCATCCTCTATATCGAGGGTTATGGGCTTGCCATCGCCGCCGACAGGGGCAGCGCCATCAAAGGCAACAAGATCGACCTCTGCTATCCCACGAGGTCACAGGCCCTTCGTTGGGGCCGCCAGAGCGTGAAAGTCCACGTTTTGAAGTAATCGCCCCAATGCGGGGTTTGATTCCATCCTCTAGAGCCGTAAAGGGCATTCGGATACAATTTGCCGAATGCCCTATAAGGATTGGATGGAAACGCTGGTTCGGCGTGGCGACTTCGAAGCGCCCGAGGCTGAGGCGTTCATCACGTTTTTGGTCTCCGGTGAAGCCACTGACGCCCAGATCGGCGGAGCGCTGTCGGCGCTCGCATCCAAGGGTGCAACCTACACCGAGCTTGCCGCGTTTGCCCGTGTTCTTCGTGCGAAAGCGCTGCAGGTTGGATCGACGGTTCCCAATCTCGTGGACACCTGCGGAACGGGTGGCGGGGCGACATCTTTCAACATCTCGACGGCAGCAGCCTTCGTGGCTGCGGCCGCGGGCGCTCACGTCGCCAAGCACGGAAACCGGGCGGTGACCAGCGTTTGTGGCAGCGCGGACGTTCTGGAAGCCCTCGGAGCGCGTATCGACGGCGACTCGGAGCAGGCGCTGCACCTGATCGAGACCGTCGGCATCGCCTTCCTCTTCGCTCAGGCCTATCATCCCGCGATGAGGGCCGTCGGAAAGGTCCGGCGCGAGCTTGGGTTTCGCACGGTCTTCAACCAGCTTGGCCCTCTGCTCAACCCGGCGGGCGCCAAGCGGCAACTTATCGGTGTGTTCGATCCGTCGCTGCTGCTACCGATGGGCCAAGCGCTGCTGGAGATCGGCGCTGAGAGGGCGCTGGTGGTGCATGGGTCCGACGGTCTGGATGAGATAAGCCCTTGCGAGGAAACCTGGGCGGTGCGCGTTTGGGAGGGAGAGGTGGCCGAGATCACGCTGAAGCCCAGTGATTTCGGGCTCGACCCAATCAACCGCGACGCGCTTGCACCCGGCGAGTCGGCCGCCGACAATGCGGCCATCTTGAGAGAGGCGATTTCGGACTCGAATTCACCGAGGGCGAGAGCCATCTTGCCGAGCGCCGGCGCAGTGCTCTGGCTGGCGGGGGTTGCAGAGACGGTCGGCGAAGGCTTTAACCTTGGCTTTGACGCGATCGAATCTGGCGCTGCCGGCCAAAAGCTGGACGCATTCATCGAGGCGAGCCAAGCGGCATGAACCACCTTGAGCACATCTTGGAGGCCAAGCGGCTGGAGGTTCAGTCGGCCAAAGCTGAAGTGTCTTTCGCTGCGGTTGAGCGTGCCGCGCTCGCCGTCGATGCTCCTCGCGGGTTCCTTCGATCGCTTCGGGCTGCGGCCGACATTGGCTTGATCGCCGAGGTGAAGGCGGCGAGTCCGTCGCAGGGGTCCATCCGAGCGGACCTGGACCCTGTTCGTGTGGCGCAAGCTTATGAGCGGGCGGGGGCGCAATGCCTGAGCGTGCTCACGGACCGGGAGTTCTTCAAGGGCTCGGTGGAGAATCTGGTTTTGGCGCGTGCGGCGACCCGGCTGCCCGTGCTTCGAAAGGACTTCATGCTCGAGCGCTATCAGGTCTATGAGTCGCGGGCGATGGGCGCGGACGCGATCCTTCTTATTCTCGCTGCCTTGCCCGACGCGGAACTGGCCGCTTTGAACCAACTTGCGCGGGAATTGGGCATGGACGTGCTGGCTGAGGTCCACGACGCCGCCGAGCTTCGCCGAGCCCTGAACCTGGGATTCGATCTGATCGGTGTGAACAACCGGAACCTGTCGACTTTCGAGGTCGATCTAGCCGTCTCGGAGACGCTGATCCCGGGGATCGGGAATGCCGCGCTTGCTGTGAGCGAGAGCGCACTGAAGACCAGGGAGGACATCGACCGGGTAAAGGCTGCCGGCGCGGGAGCGGTCCTGATCGGGACGACGTTTTGCTCGGCGCCGGATATCGAGGCCATGGTGCGCGAGGTCATGGCTTGGTAAAGGTCAAGATTTGTGGGCTGACCCGGCAAGAAGACGCCGAACTGGCGGTGGAGCTTGGCGCGTTCGCGGCTGGGTTTGTGTTCGAGCCGACGAGCCGGCGGTATGTGGGGTCTCAACATTGGAGCCCGGCGTGGCTTAAGGGACTCGCCGCCGAGGTTGTTGCGGTGCATGGCACTGCCCCAGCACCGTTGCCCAAACTCCCGTTCTCGGCGGTGCAATCCATCGAATGGCCGCACGGTGTGGCTTGTACCGGCGCTCAGATGCGGATCAAGGTCGTGCGTCCCCGGGCAGGTCGTGATCTAGCCGCTGCTGTTGCCCAGGCCGAAGGCTTCGACTGGGTCTTGCTCGACGCCTATGATCCCGAGCAGTTTGGCGGCACCGGAAAGTCCGTTGACTTGGAGCTAGCTCGCGACGTGGTGGCAGGTCTGCGTGGGGCCCATCCGTGCTGCCAGATTGGGCTCGCCGGCGGACTAACGCCGGGGAACGTAGCGCGGGCGGCACAATCCGTTCAGCCGGACTATGTGGATGTAGCGAGCGGTGTGGAGTCGTCGCCCGGAGTCAAGGACGCTGAGAAGATGAGGGCGTTTTTTGGGGCGCTTGGACGCTAGGACATCATTGCCACAGGGCGAAGGGCGAAGGGCGAAGGGCGAAGGGCGAAGGGCGAAGGGAGCCGAACCTGTGGGATCCGCGAGTTGGTGATCTCAAATCGCAGCTCTCAAATCTCAAATTCCAGATTTCAGATCTCAAGTTGCGTGTAGTGCTCGCCGAGCGTCGCTCATGGGGAGCCGAGCATCGCGCATCACCCATCGCGTCAGCAGGGGGCACAAACAAAAAAATGTGGGAAGGCTGAAAGGAGAGCAAAGCACCTTCCCACAAGGCTTCTTCCAAGGCTTGACCTCTAGTCGTTGGGGATAAATCCCATTGCAAGGTCCGAGACTCTTGGCGTGCTGTTATTATAGCAGGGGATTTCCAAACCTGGCAGGAAAAATCAGAAAAACCTGGTAATTCGGGTGTCACACTTTTGCCCACGGCTTCCTGCCTGTGGCCGAGAGCAACCCTGACAATGTCTGTGAGGTTTGGCTTCCCAAAGCCTAAAGATCGCTTGGACGCCGCCAATAACCAAACTGATGACCCCAAGTGCGCTTGAATCGCACGTGCGGGTTGGCGGAAGGTGATTTGAGCGACGTTCTATCCCAGGCTGAAATCGAAGCCCTGCTCCATGACGAAGGCGCCGGTCCGGGCGGCCCGTCCACAGATGCCGGCGCTCCCTTGGGCGCGCGGTCTGCAGTTCCCGTTCGCCGCAGCATCAACTCCGAAAATTCCATCGCCTACGAGCTCTACGACTTCCGAAGGCCGGACAAGCTTAGCAAGGACCAGTTGCGCACGCTCCAAATCCTCCACGAGACTTTTGGAAGGATGGCGGGCTCTTCTCTGTCGGCGTACCTGCGGTCCCCCGTAACGATCGATCTGATCTGCTTTGAGCAAGTGCCCTATGAGGAGTACTTGCGCAGCATCAACGAATCGGTCTTCACCATCCTGACGCTCCAACCCCTCAGCGGACAGGCTGTGCTGGAGCTTGAGTTCGAACTCGCGTTCTCGGTGATCGACCGTATGTTGGGCGGCCCGGGCCGCGCGCTCAAGCGAACCTCGCTGACGGACATCGAGCGTCCGCTGGTGCGGCAGTGCATCGAGCGGCTGTTCAGCGCGCTGAAGTCGGCATGGGAGGGCGTCGTGATCGTAAACCCGATCATCGAGGGCCTGGAGACCAGCGCCCAATTCGTGCAGATCGCACCGCCCGACGACATCGTGGTCACGATCCTCTTTGAGGTCAAGGTGGGCGAGCAGCGCGGGGCGATGAGTCTTTGCATTCCCTACCTTGTACTCAAGCCCATCGCGAGCAAACTGAGCGCCCAGAAGTGGTTCGCCAGCGGCACGCGAAAGCAGAACGTCCAGACCAAACGCCAGATCGCCACGCAGATTCAGCAAAGCCAGGTGGAGTGCGCAGTCAAGCTGGGCTCGACGCGGATCAGCGTCGAGGACTTCATGGGGCTCGTGCCCGGGAACATCGTCAAGCTCGACCAGCCCACCTCCCAAGACCTTCTGTTCACCGTCGCCGACCTTCCGAAGCTCCATGGCAAGCCCGCGCTGAACGGATCAAAGCTCGTTTTCACCGTCACCAGCACCGCCGAATAGAGAGGCCAAGAACCCTATGCTCCTAACCACTCAAGAGATCATCGTCAGACTTTCCGAATGTCAGGACCGGATTTGGGAAACCACCACCACGACCGTCACCGAGTCGGGGACCGAGCTCAGCTTCTCGAGTCCGCTCACGGTCTCGTCGAAGCTGACAGATCTGGCGGCCGAGTTCCCGGGACGCGTGGCGACCATCCAGTTTGCCTTTGCGGAAGACCCAGAAGCCTATCAGATGGTCTTGCTGCCGGTGGACCTAGTGGCGGACATGGTCGCCCTGGCGACGGGGAACCCGGTGGCCGAGGTCGACGAGTCGTCTCTGGCCTCCATCCGCACCGCGCTCGAAGCCATCGTTCAGGGCATCTGCCTGGCGGTTGGAACGATGAAAAGCGCTCCGGTGGTGGCGAGCGGACTGGCGATTCGCCTTCAAGAGCTGTCCTGGCCTCCCAACATGGAAGTTCTGAGCGAGCTCATCCGCATGCAGGTGGCCGTTTCCGGGACTGGAGTCGCCGGTTCGCTAACTTGGATGCTCGACCCGCAAACGGCGGCGAGCGTGATCGGCGCCAATGCGGAAGCCACAGCAGAGCCAGATTCGCCCTTCTTGCAGATGGCTGCGGGCGGTATGCCGCCGGGAGCCGGACCGGCTGGCGCCTCAAACTCTCTCGACATCTTGCTGGACATCCCGCTGGAGATCAGCGTAGAGCTTGGCCGGATGAAGATGCTCGTGCGCGACGTGATCGAGCTGGGGACCGGGTCGATCGTGGAGATCGACAAGGCCGCCGGCGAGCCCGTGGACGTGATGGTCAACGGCAGGCTATTTGCCAAGGGCGAAGTCGTCGTCATCGAGGACAACTTCGGGGTCCGCATCACCGAGGTCGTGTCACCGAACGAGCGGCTGATGCGCCTGGCCGAGGTGGCCTAGTGAGATTTGGATTGGCAGGGGCATGGACCGGGCTGGCCGCATTGGCGCAGGCGGGCGAGGGGTATCTGGGTACCAAAGCCGACCCCGTCACGATGGGTCGCTCGGGAGGGCCGGGAATGGGGGTCCTGCCTTTGCTGCAGATGGCCGTCGCCGTCTCCGTAGTCTTCCTTTTGCTCAAGTTCGTCGTTCCCAAAGCCGTCACGAGGTTTGGCAAGGGGCTGAAGACCCCTGTGAGCGGCGGAATCAGGATTGAGGAGGCCGCACAGTTCGCCGGTGGAACGCTAAACGTCGTCTCCGTGCGGGGCCGAACGCTCCTGCTTAGCGTAGGGACCCAAGGCGTGAGCTGCCTGGCGGACCTCAGCGAGCCAAACCGTGCCACCGAGCCGCCCACCTTTCAGGAAATGGTCGAATTGGCCTCGACGCATAAGTCCGCTTCGCCGGCACCACAGGCTGTCATCGAGACCTCCGGCGCCGAGTCCGAACTCGATCCCGATGAGATTCAGGCCGCCCTCAACCGAGCGCGGCTCCTGGCGATGTAGCGACAACGAGATTCATGAGATTGAGCCGACCCGCCATCGCAAAGGCCACCCTGGTAATCCTGCTGGGGCTTCTGGGCTGCCTGGCGCTGGCTCAGTCGAGCCTGCCGCTGCCGAAGATCACCCTTGGGGCGGAGGGCGCGAACAAGCCGGAAGAGGTGAGCTCGGCGCTGCAGATCATGGCGCTGCTGACGGTGCTGAGCCTTGCGCCGGCGCTGCTCATCCTCACGACCGCCTTCACGCGCATCGTGATCGTGCTGAGCTTCGTCCGCAACGCCCTCGGCACGCCGAATATCCCGCCCAACCAAGTGCTGGTGGGGCTCAGCCTGTTCCTGACGTTCTTCGTGATGGGCCCCACCTATCAAGAGGTCAACGACAAGGCGCTCAAACCCTACTTCAGCAAGAACGCCGCCCAGAAGATCAGCCTGGACCAGGCGATCGAGCGGGCTCAGGGCCCCATCCGCAAGTTCATGCTGAAGAACACCTACAGCAGCGACTTAAGGCTGTTTCTGGACGTGCGCAAGGAAAGGGCCACGCGCGAAAACGTCTCGATGAGCGCCCTGATTCCCGCGTTTGTGATCAGTGAGCTCAAGACCGCCTTCATCATGGGCTTCTATATCTTCGTGCCATTCCTGATCATCGACCTGATCGTCGCCAGCGGTCTGATGAGCATGGGCATGATGATGCTGCCACCCACGGTTCTATCCCTGCCCGCGAAGATATTGGTGTTCGTCCTGGCGGACGGCTGGACAACCTTGGTGTCCACGATCCTGCAGGGGTATCGCTGATGGATACGCGCGCCGCCATCGATATCTCGCAGCAGGGGTTCCAAGTGGCGCTCATGGTGTCGCTGCCGCTGCTGGCGGTGACCCTATTCGTGGGATTGGCCATCAGCGTGTTCCAGGCGGTTACCCAGGTTCACGAAATGACGCTGACCTTCGTTCCCAAGATGATCGCTGCCGGCGTGCTGCTTGCGATGACCGGAAACTGGATGCTGCAGCAGCTTGTCAGCTACACCTTGCTCTGCTTCGATCACGCTGCCAGGGTCGTGCAATGAGGCTCGACTCGGCGTTTCTCTGGGCGTTCTTCTCGGTGTTCGTGCGCGCGTCGGCGATGATGCTCTCTTCGCCGTTCTTCTCTGCGCGCAGCATCCCCACTTCGATCCGCGTGATGGCGACCCTTTCCATCGCCATGGCGCTCACCTTTGCGCTCAAGCCCTCGATCGGCGAATTGCCCGGGGACATGCATGGGTTTGTCTTCGGTCTACTGGGCGAAGCTGTGGCGGGTTTGCTCATCGGCGCCCTGACGACTCTGGCTTTCAGTGCCTTTGAAGTGGCGGGATCGATGATCGACCTGCAGATGGGCCTGGGGGCGAGCCAGATTCTGAACCCGGTCAACGGCGTCCCGGCGACACTGATGTCCCAGTACAAGTCGGCGCTGTCCTTGGTCGTTTTCGTTTTGATCGACGGCCACCACATGCTCGTGGACGCGTTCATTTCGAGCTACCGGCTGATGCCCTCGATCGGGTCGCGCAACGCCTTGGCGCTGCAAGTGGCCATTCCGGAGCTCTTTGCGCAGACGGGCTTCTTGGCGCTTCAGATCGCGGCGCCCGTGGTGGCCGTCAGCGTCGTGGTCGATGCGGCGCTCGGACTGGTGAATAAGGCCGTTCCCCAGATGCCGGTGATGCTGGTGGGCATGCCTGCCAAGGTTGGACTCGGGCTGGTGACGCTCAGCGTAGGGTTGCCCGCGTTGGTTGCCGGAGTGGGCCACGGCACCGAACTCGCGGCGCGCTCGCTCACCCAAGTCTTTCAGGGGGGAGGCTAGGCGTTGGCGCAAGATTCCGGCCAAGAAAGGACCGAACAAGCGACGCCAAGACGGCGTCAAGAAGCTCGAAGGAAGGGCACAGTCACCCGGTCCGCCGACCTGAGCAGCGCCGTGGCAATCGGCGCGATTTTGGTCGCGCTGCCTGCGGCCGTTACGACGCTTGGCGGGGTGTTCGTGCTCGGCATGAACCAGAGCCTCGCCGGTTTGCCGACTTCAATGGACCTCACCACCCTCAGTGAGCACGTGTGGAGGATGCTCTTTCCGGCGCTGAGCGGGATCGCTCCGTTGATCTTGGCTGCGATGGCCGCCGGCATCGCAGCCAACTTCGCGCAGGTCGGATTTGTGCTTAGCGCGGAGCCGCTTACCCCGTCGCTCAACAAGATCAACCCGCTCAACGGCTTCAAACGGCTGTTCTCCAAGACCGCCGCCATGGAGGGTCTGAAGGCCGCGGTCAAGAGCCTTCTCTTCGGCTGGATTGCCTATTCACTGCTCCTTGAGCACTGGTCTGAACTCGGGATGCTCTCCTCGCTCAGTCCGACGGCGGCGATGATCACGGTGGGCCAGTTGCTGAAGACGGTGTTCCTAAGAATCGCCATCGCCTGGGTGGTGCTTGCGGCGTTGGACTATCTGTTCCAGCGGCGGCAGGTCGAAAAGCAGCTCATGATGACCAAGGACGAGCTGAAGCAGGAGATGAAGGAGATGGAGCAGTCTCCCGAACTGAGAGGCGCCATGGCCCGCAAGCGGCAGAAGCTGGTGAAGGGCAGGATGCGCTCTGCGATGAAGATGGCGGACGCCGTCATCACAAACCCGACCCACTTCGCCGTGGCGATCCAATATGACCCCAAGAAGATGCACGCGCCGATGGTGGTGGCCAAGGGCATGGACTACATGGCTCAGCGGATCCGTGAACTTGCGGCGGAAAACAAAGTGCCCCTGATCCCCAACCCGCCGCTCGCCAGGCAGCTCTATAAGAAGTGTGAGGTCGGCGACTACGTGCCCCGCGAGCTGTTCCAGGCGGTGGCCGAGGTGCTGGCGTACGTGTACACGACGTTGAAGAAAGTGCGCACGCCCGGGGCTTAGGTGATCGTAAGAGTGCCCTGAGCGTCGTCGTGCCCCATAGCCTAATCGTCCACCAGGCCGGGCCTTCGGCCCTGGTCCGCAGCCCAATGCCAGATGCCCTCCATCTCTGCTGTTCGAGATCCCTCGCCCTTCGCCAATGCCTTAATGCCTAAATGTCCTCACGCCTCGCCATCTATAGGGAAATATGGCAAAGGCTAAGACGACGTTGCTGATCGAGGAGGACCTCATCTATAGGGCGAAGAAGATCGCTCTCGAGAGGCGCATGACGCTCACGATGGTGGTTGAAGAGGCGCTGAAGTCGTCACTGCATGCTGCAAAACAGCCCCCCAAACGCAAGAAGATCAAGCTGCCGACGTACGATTTGGGCGGGCTCCTGCCGGGTGTCGATCTCGAGAACCGAGAACAGATTGAAGAGCTGATGGGCAATAGCGGCTATGCTCCTTTTTGACGTCAACATCTTTGTCTATGCACTTTCGATACGGGACAGCAAGCATGTTCGGGCGCTAGAGCGGGTCGAGAACGAGTTGTCTGGGACTGAGGAAATTGGTTGGCATCCGCTGACCGGTTCGGCAGCGTAGGGCATCAGGACAAACCCAAAGCTCTACGAACGGCCCTGCACCTTTGACCAGTGCTTTCTGCTCTTCGACGCGATAATTGCGTCACCATATGTGAAAAGCCTCTACGAGGACAAGGAGTTTTGGCAGGCCTTTGGGGCCATCGTTAAAAAATACAGGGTGGCGGGTCCCGCGATTACCGATGCCTTTATCGCAGCCCTCGCGATTTCGCACGACGCCACGCTCGTCTCGTCGGACCGGGGCTTTAGCCGCATGAAAGAGCTCCGTTGGCGAGAGTTCTGGCCGCTAAGCCTACTCTCACCACTCGTCAGGCCCCTAAAGCGCCCCCCGATCGCTATTCGACAAAGGGAAGGGGCAATTACTCCCACTCGATCGTTGCCGGGGGCTTGCTGGTCAGGTCGTAGAGAACTCTGTTCACGCCCTTCACTTCGTTCACGATCCGCGTGGCGATATGCTCAAGCGCGTCGAACGGGATGTTGACCGCCCGCGCCGTCATCGCGTCCTCGCTCTGCACGGCCCTCAACACGATCGGGTGCTCGTAGGTTCTCTCGTCGCCCATCACGCCCACGCTCCGCACGTCGAGGAGCGCCGCATAGGACTGCCAAATCCCTTTGTGAAGCCCGCGCTCGCGGAGCACCGACCGAAAGATCCAGTCGGCCTCCTGGACGATCCTCACGCGTTCCGGGGTGACCTCTCCCAGAATGCGCACGCCGAGGCCCGGGCCGGGGAACGGCTCGCGATCCACCATCTCCTCTGGCAGGCCGAGCGCCCGGCCGACCGCGCGGACCTCATCCTTGAAGAGCCACCTCAGCGGTTCGATCAGCTTGAGGCGCATCCAGACAGGCAAACCGCCCACGTTGTGGTGGGTCTTGATTTTGGCGGCGGTCGGCGATCCGCTCTCGATGACGTCCGGATAGAGCGTGCCCTGGGCCAGGAAGTCGCAGCCCTTGAGCTCGTTCGCGTGGTCCTCGAACACCCGGACGAACTGCTCGCCGATGGTCTTGCGCTTGGCCTCGGGGTCGGTAATGCCGCTGAGCGCGCCGAAGAACCGGTCCTTTTCGTCGAACGCTTTGAGGTTCGGATGGAAGTGGTTGGTAAACGCTTCGACCACCTGGGCCGCCTCGTTCTTGCGGAGAAGGCCGTGGTCCACGAACACGCAGACCGCGCGATCGCCGATGGCTTTGGTCAGGAGCGCTGCCATGACCGAGCTGTCCACACCGCCGCTAACGGCGCATAGGACCTTGCCGTCGTTCCCCACCTCGGCGCGAATCTTCTCAACCTCTTCCTCGATGAAGTTGGCGCTGGTCCAGTCGCCTCTCAAACCGGCCCTATCGAAAAGGAACCCGCGCAGAATGGCCATTCCGCTGGGCGTGTGGCTGACTTCGGGGTGGAACTGAACGCCGAAAATGCGCTCGTCGGGGTTCTCGAAAGAGGCCACGGGACAGGTCGAGGTGCTGGCGGTCACGGTAAAGCCGGGAGGAGGCGCCATGACTTGGTCGCCATGGCTCATCCAGACGCTATGGGTGGTGCGGGCGGTGCTCAGGTTGTCAGGTGTTGGTCTGTCAAGGGTGCCGGCCAGGGAGTTGGGATCCAGCACCGTGATCTCTCGGCTCCCGTACTCGCGCTCGCTGGCCTTCTCGACCTTGCCGCCGAGGTTCTTGGCGATGAGCTGCTGGCCGTAGCAGATGCCGAGCACAGGCTGCCCCGGCTTGAGGTGGCTGAAATCGAAATCGGGTGCTCCCTCACCGAGGACCGACATCGGCCCGCCCGAGAGGATGATGGCGTCGGCGCTCCGGACGGTGGCGGCATCCACCTTGGTCCAGGGCACCATCTCACTGTAGATATTGAGTTCGCGCACGCGGCGAACGATCAGTTGGGTGTATTGGCCGCCAAAGTCGATAACGATGACACGCTGGTGCCGCTGGGTCATGCTCCAGTTTGGATGAAAGGGCGGTCCGTTTGCAGAGGGGAGGCTAGCTTCTCCCCCTCCCTTGTCGCGAAGCGATAGGGGGGCTTCCGAGTCCCGACGTGTCGGGAGGGTCAGGGGTGGAGGTTCCGGACGGTGCCGTTGGAGCTTGCCCCCTCACCCAATTCGCTTTCGCTCACCGATCTCTCCCCCTGGGGCGATGTGTCTCTCCGATGGGACTATCCCTTCAAGACCACACGGTGCTTGGTCGCCAGCTTCCGATCCTTTTTTGCGCCGGTTTTCAAGTCCGTCACTTCATCGGCCGCCTTGAGGTCCATTTCGATCTTTGTAGCGATCCCACGGTTGATATCGAAGAACACTGTTCCCTTGCCCGTTAGGCGGGTGCTGACGGAGGACGCAGCGCCTTCTTTGGAGGATGCGGCCTGCTTCGATGCGGTCTCAAACCAGGTCGCGGTCTGATCGACCGTCACCGCCACTTCGGCCACACCCTCTTTCATCCCGCTGACCTGCGCATGATAAGCCATCGGCACACCGTTGTAGGTTCGTGCGAAGGTCCAGGACTTGCCCTCGGCCAGCCCGGCTTCAGGCAGCTCCAACGGTAGAAAGCTAATCTCGGGGAAGCGCTTGATGTCGAGTCCGGGGAGGCGCACCGGAAGCGAACCGGTCGGGGCGTCGGTCTTGAGTACCTTTCCCAGCGGGCTCAGGCTGACGGTGGTTTTGGGAAAATAGGTCTGCACGTTCGCCACGCCAAACGGCATCTCGGCGCCGTTGAAGGTCACCTTGACCGCCGTCAGCTCGCTGGATGCCCGGGCGTTGCCGTCAGCGTCTGGCGTGA
Organism: Armatimonadota bacterium; assembly: GCA_016223145.1. Classification (NCBI taxonomy): domain Bacteria; kingdom Bacillati; phylum Armatimonadota; species Armatimonadota bacterium. Next base: position 29,021 of record JACRPN010000010.1, read on the forward strand.
GGCCTGAGACCTTGACCCCCAGCGCAAGCTCGGCTTTGGCCTCTTGGCCCCCAAAGATCGGCAGGTAGCCGTCGAGCGAGACCGCCATGTCGTACTGCAGGACGCGGCCCTCGGGGAGCGAGTAGGTCCCGGAGGTGAGAACGAGGGAGGCAAAGAGTAGCGCAATCACGTGTATTCTTTTGACGCCCCAGTTTGGGAAATCGTCGTCTGACAACAACCGATCCTGTCATCCTAGTCCCACCGGTCTTTCGAGCACCATGCCAACCATCGAGACCCAAAGCAAGAGGAGCACCGTGCCGGAACCCCTCGCCGAGGGCGCGGTGCTGCAAGGCCGGTTCACGATAGCCTCGGTCCTTGGGCAAGGGGCCTTCACCACGGCGTACCTGGCGAACGATCAGAGACGCAAGGACCTCTGCGTCGTTTTGGAGCTTGCGCCGATGGGCAGCCGCCGCACGCAGGGCCGACATCTCAGCCTCGAAGTATTCGGTGCCGGCCACGCCATGCGCCTCAGGCAGCTCTATCAGGACGAGCACCGGGCGGTCAGCACCCTTAACGCCCGTGCACTCAGGGGCGGGAGGAACCAGTTTTGCGAGAATGGCACCGCCTACGCGGTGGTCGAGCATGTCGCTGGGGCGAAGCCGCTGTCCGAGCGGATGGCGAGCCAAGTCAAGCTGGACTTTCGCGCCGTCTCCGAGATGCTGCTGGAACTTGCCACGGCGCTGCGCATGGCGCACTTGAAGGGGCTCCTCCACCTGGACATTCGCCCTGAAAACGTCTTGGTGACCGATGCGGGGCGCCACTACCTGATCGGGTTTGGGGCGGCCCGGGCCTGGCACGAGGAAGCCACCGGTTGCCCAATTGGCACGTCACGCGAGGGGTTTCGGGCTGCCGAGATGGCAGAGAGCCGATTGCGGCGTGGCCCCGCCACCGACCTCTATGCGCTCTGCGCAACGGCCTATGCGGCGCTCGCGGGGGGCCCTCCGCTCGATCCCGTTTCCAGGCAGAAAGGAGGGACGCTCGTCCCGCTTCGAGCGATCCGTCCCGATCTGCCGTTGCCCCTCAGCAAGGCCATCGAGGCAGGCTTGGCGCTGGATTACGCGGGCAGGCCACGGTCGGCGGACGACCTGCTTGAACTGCTTCATTCGGAGGCGATCGCCGAGGACGCGGACGAGGCGCTCGACAGCTTCGACGAGAAGGCCGTCAGGCTGATGAGCTTTCGTTACCAGCGTCGGGAGTGCATGAGTTGCGGCGGCATCCTGGAGAGCGTCCGGCCCCTGCGGCGGCTCGTCTGCCCGGTGTGCCACGAGGGTACGGTTCGCCAGCGCTCGGTTCTTGCGGGCCTCTGCCCGATCTGTCGCGCCGCCCCACTCAAGAAGCGGCCCAACCAAAGCCCGATCTCCATCTGTCCCGTCTGCAAGACCGGACTGCTCTCAAAGCACCGTCATGGGCTCCTTTCCAAGGTCTTCGACTACCGCTGCATGGAATGTGAGGCGGTGTTTGCCCCTCGCGGGGATCTGCTGGCTCGAGTGGTCCCTGACGAAGAGATGGACGGGGGTTGGCGAGAGGTCGAATATAGGACCGAACAGGAGTGGCTCGCCGATTCCGGGCGCAGTTCCGAGGTCCAGCTTTGCGACGGGTGCGGCGCTCAGTTCGACGTGAATGCGGACGGGCGCTGGAGCCTACGGCTCCCCGAAAGGGCCAGCCGCTACGCTGAACTCTATCCCCAGGAGTGGTGCCGAGTGGCAAACGGCCTGCCCCCGTTCGCCGGCAATGCCGAATGCGATTCGTGCGGGGCGGATTTTGAGCTGGACGCGCTCCGGATGACCTTGCTTGCCGCGTCCCAGGACCCCTATGGCTACTCCGAACGGTTCTCTGGGCGGCCCGTGCTCATCGAGGACGTCCGGTTCCTGGGAGTCGGGAAGCACACGCAAAACCCGGGCTGCGTGTGTCTGGACTGCGGTACCGAGTTCGACGAGGAGTCCGGACATCTGCGTCTGATCCAATCGAGTTTCGCGCCCTTGGTCCCCGAGATCGGCAGGCTGCACTCACTGGAAGACTGGAACCGCATTGCGAGGAGAATCCCGCTGAAGGGTGAGGAAGGCGCCTTCGAGGCCGACTTTGACAAGGCGCTCGTCAAGGCCTATCGGACCGGAGGAGTGGTGGCCAAGCGCAAGGGCGAGCGAGAGCTGATCTGGCGTAGCCCGGCCCAGGTGTTCGAAGTTGCGGATACCGAATGGAAGCCGCTCTTCAGGGCCAAACTGGAAGTTTATTCGAGCGAAATGACTTACGGTGGGCTTCTTCGGCGCAAGAGGTTTCCGCTGGAGGCCATCCAGTCCGTCGAGTGCCGTGAAAGCCGTCTTCGGCTCACCGTGTATGGGGAGGCCAACCCCATGGGTATAGAGGTCTCGCCAATGCGATTTGAGAGCAAGCTTCAGTCGGGAAAGCGGTCGGTGGAGCTATCCGCAGGCGACCTTGCGGCACGATTGCGGTGGCAGTTAGGGTTGGGCGAAGCCGGTTAGTGGCCATAAAACGCCCTTACTAGGGCTTGGGTCCACCTGGCGCCAAATCCCAGGGCTTCACCCGTCGCTTGGTGAGGTGGGCCGACCTGCCCGGGGGCGCGTTACCGCACGTCACCAGGCACCGGGTACGGCGAGGGGCTTTTGCCGATCTGAGGCCAGTTGCAGGCGGGTTATGTGCCGATCCGGTGCCTTAGGGGCACCGTCGGCAACGCGACCACCTCCGAGGTGTACGAGGTCACCCGAATCAGCCGGTCGAGCACGACCTTCACCGCGCCCGCCAACGGGAACGCCAGAAGCATCCCCACGAGCCCGAAAAGTGCACCACCGCTGAAGACCACGAAGAAGCTGACGATTGGGTTCAGGCCGACCGCTTTCCCGACGATCTTCGGGTAGACCGCCATGTCGAAGATGCGGTCCATCAAGACGAATACGGCGGTGATCACGGCTGCGGCCGTCCAAGGCGAGCTGAAAGCGAGCCCCAAAACCGCCACCTTTCCAGATAGCCCGGTGACGACGAAAAGGGTCGTCCAAGAGATGAGGGGCCCGATGTACGGGATGAGGTAGAGCGCGCCAAACAGGATGCCGATGAGCACGGCATAGGGCGCTCCCAGGATCGTGAGCAGGAGAGCCGCGATACCCATATAGAGCAAGATCGCTGTGGTGACTCCACGCAAGTAATTCTCAAAAACCTGTCCGATGTCACGCAACATCTCAAGCGTCTCCGCACGAATGGAGGGCGGTATCCAAGTGGCGCCGCGACGCTTGAGACGGTCCATGTCCACCAGCATGTAAACCACCAGCAGCGGCGTAATGAACGTGAAGATCGCGAGCATGCCGATGGCCGGAAAAAGCCCAAACGCGCCTTTGAAGAAGCTCTCGACGTACCCCGCGATCTCAGATTTGTGGGGCGAGACGTACTGATCGACGAATTCCCGCTTGGTGGAGGGCACGCCGAGGTAGTCGAAGGTTGGCCCCAAAGCCTTGAAGACCTGGTCCACCGCCGTGCCCTCTTTGGGCTTTTGCATCTGAACGGCCGGGTTCCAGCGCAGGAAGTAGTTCTGATTGGGATCGGCGCCCCCCATCTGGTTGGTCAACGTGTCAATGGAGGTTCGGAATTGTGATAGCTGCCCTCCGATGACCGGCGTCAGCCAAAGGCCAAGCCCAATCAAGACCCCAAGGAACACCGCGAACACCATGCCGATGGCCAGCCACCTCGGGTAGCCCCGCATGCGCAGCTTCTTGACCGTAGGGTCAAGAAGGACGCTGATGATCATGGCAGCCACGAACGGCAGCAGGATGCTGCGCACAAGGTAGAGGAAGACCAGAGAGAAGAGGACCAGCAGCACCCAGAGCCAGACGCGCCAATGCCCGGTGGCATCCTTGGACACGCTCGCAGCGGGAGCTTGGCTCATGGGTACCAGTTTAGACGAACGGCAGGGCCGCGATGCACCGGTGTGGGTGATGCATCAGGCGCCTGGCTACATGGGGCGGACACGGAAAGGCCGCGGCGCCCGTGCGCCTAGGAGCGCGCGTGAAAAGACCCTAGTGCGACTCAGGCGGGATCGAGCCGAGGGGGCTGTGAATCAGCCAATCCAGGGAGCTTGCTTAGGCCCCGAGCTCTTCGACGACCGACTTGGTCGATCGCTTGGCCTTCTGTTCGGAGATCCACTCCTCGGTCTTGCCCTTCAGTTCTTTGAACTTGTTGGCGATATCCTCTCGCGTCTCGGTGCCCGCTTTTGGCGCGAACAGCATCCCCGCCGCCAGACCGATAATCGCACCGAGTCCAACGCCGGCCAGCAAGTAAAGCATCGCATTCTTTTCGTCGTGTTCGCTCATGATTCATCCTCAATAGGGTCGTGGCAGGCCCTATTCCTTCCTACGTCCTGCAACCTTCATATTACTTGGTCTACGGGACAATTGCCCCACCGCCGACCACGGTCTGGCCCTTATAGGCGACGGCGAACTGGCCTGGAGTCACAGCGCGCACGGGCCGTTTGAAGACCAGGCGGCCGATGGCGCCGGGATAGAGAACCGCCGGCTGTGGGTCCATGTTATAGCGGATTTTGGCCAGGACCTCCACAGGTTCATCACCCGTGAGGACCCCGTGCCAGGTCGGGTTCTCGAAGCACACCTCGCGCCTGAGCAGGTCGCGGTCATGCCCAACGACGACCCGGTTGTGGGCTGGATCAAGCTTGAGCACGTAGAGCGGCCTACCGTCGGGTGAGGGCATTCGCACCCCCCGGCGCTGGCCCACAGTGAAGTCGGCAACGCCGCCGTGCTTTCCCAGGACTTCGCCGCCGGTATCGACGATCTCACCTTCCTCGAAATCCTCCGGGCGCACGCGGCGCAGGAACTCGCGATAGCCCCCTGCTTCGCTGACGAAGCAGATCTCCTGGGAGTCGGGCTTATCGGCGAGGTGCAGGCCCAGCTCTTTCGCGAGGCCACGTGCGTGGGCCTTGCTGGGGACTTCACCCATCGGGAACAGGGTTGCGTTCAACTGATCTTGGCCAAGCATATAGAGAACGTAGCTTTGGTCCTTGTCTTTGGCCCTCGCTCTCATCAGCCGCACATGTCCGGTTTCGCGGTTCGTGCGGGTCCTCACATAGTGGCCGGTCACGAGCTTCCGGCACCCGAACTCGCGCATCTTGTCGAGCAGCACTTCAAACTTCACTTCCTTGTTGCATTGCACACACGGGTTCGGGGTTCGTCCGGCCAGGTATTCCGAGATGAAATTATCAATAACGGATGTGCGGAAGGCGTCTCGGAAGTTCAGCACGTAGTGGGCGATGCCCAGCTTTCGGGCTACTCGGCGTGCATCCTCAACGGCTCCGAGGGAGCAACATCCGGAGTGCCGCGGGTCGGTCTGGCTCTCCTGCCAAATCTGGAGGGTGACGCCAATGACCTCATAGCCGCGACCGACGAGGAGGGCTGCAGCGACGCTGCTGTCCACGCCGCCGGACATCGCGACCAAAACGGGGCCCTTGCTTCTACTTGGCGCCATTGCCCTTGAGGACCCTGCCATAGGGCTCGGCCTCCAGCTTGGTGAACAAGTCCTGGCCCGTCAGGACGGCCGGCGGCTGCCCCTCCATCATCACGATGAAACTGGGGGTCACGGTGAGACCCATTTGGTTGGCCGCCTTGAGGTCCTTGTACATGCGGTTCCAGGGCTCGCTCTCCTGGTTCTTGACGTCCAACATGGCGTCGTCCGTGTCCAGACCCAGGTTCTTCAAGACGTTCAAGTAAAAGTCAATGCTTTTGACCTCTTTCGGGGCCACTGAATAGACCTGGTCGATGTATTGCCAGAACTTGTTGTTCTTGCCGGCAAACTCGGCGAGGATCGCCGCCGTTGCCGCGTAAGGGTGACGTTCGTGAAGCGGAAAATGCCGGAAAACGTAGCGAATATTGGGCTTGTGCTTCTCGATGAACTGTTCAATGACCGGGTACATCTCTTGGCACATATCGCAGCAAAGATCGCCGAACTCGATAAGCGTGATCGGCGCCTCTTTCGGCCCGCTGATGTGGGCGTATTCGGGCACGAGGAATTTCACGGGGTCTTCGCCGAGCTTGGAAGGTTCGATGACGACCGTGTCGCCCTTGCCAAGGTTCGAGGCGCTGAACCATAGGGCGCCGACGAGAGCGATGCCAAGCGCTCCTACGACCACGACGTCGGTCTTGGAGCGGGGCGCTGCGGCGGCCACAGGCTCTGAATCCGCCTCCGGCGCGCGCGCGCCCTTTCGCGCGGCGTTGGACCACTGCTGCCACTGAACCCCGTAGAGCAGGAAGATGACGGTGATCGTCACTGCGTGGGCGAAGCACCAGGGGCAGAATAGGTGGACCGAGGCCGTGTAGATCTGAAGCCCGATGCTCATCAAGGTGGCCAACGCAGAAAGCGCATAGCCGATCTTGAGCGAGGCTGCGGCTTGCTCCGGCTGCCGCCCGCGAAGGAAAGCCATGGCGCCGAGCACCAGGTAGAGGCCTACTCCCAAGAGGGCTATGGGGATGGGGCCGACTTGGGAAATGGGCAGTTGGGCGACCTGTTCGCAACCGCTCGAAACACCGCACGGGAGCTTGATCTTGATGAGGTGCTCAAGGCTGAGCATGCCGGTGATGAACAATCCGGCAAAGCACAGGATGAGATTGATGCGATTGAGAAGGGCCTGCTTCACGGCGAATGATTATAGCTCCTGTAGGGTGTGGAGGCTGGTGAGCCACTCCCACCGAATAACCGGTGGCGCGCCGTACAGGTTCCCGTCGGGGCGCGGAAAGGTATCCTCTGTTGGCTCAAACGCGGTCCCAATTGAGGATGTCCACGCTGATCTCACCAGGTTCGATAGCGGCACGCGCCATGCCAAAGGCAAAGCGAGGCACGTACTACGTGCAGACCTGGGGCTGCCAAATGAACGAGGAGGACAGCGAGCAGCTCGCGCTCAGGCTGGAGAGCATCGGGTTCGTTCCGGCCGAGGGCATCCTGGACGCACACGTGATCCTGCTGAACACTTGCAGCGTGCGCAAGAAGCCCGAGGACAAGGCGTTTTCCATGCTCGGCGAGCTGGCGATGCTCAAGGCCCGGCGGCCGGAAGTCATCATCGGGGTGTGCGGCTGCATGGCTCAGATTCGTAGTGACGAGATCAGGAGGCGCGCGCCCCATGTGGACTTCGTCGTCGGCACCGCTCAGATCGAGAGCGTGCCGGGGTTGGTCGAGGAGGTCGCCCAGCTTCGGAAGTTCCAGACTCGGCTGGATCTTCCCGAGCGCAAAGGCGCCGTGGTTGAGAACGTGCCGCAGAGGTTGTTTGGGGCTGTCGAGGGACAAATGGACCAAGGGACCGAGGGACGGGGAGAAGGTCCGAGGTCCGAGGTCCGAGGTCGGGACGAAGAGGGACGGAGGGACGGAGGGACGGAGGAGCCGGAAGAGGGTCTGGGGGCCGGGGTCTGGGGTCTGGAGGAAAAGGGACAAAGGGACGGAGGGACGGTCGGACTGGGACTGGGCATTTCGCACTCCGAAATCCGCAATCCGCAATCAATACGGTCCGACTGGCTGGCCAACCGCCACCCGCAAGCCTCGAAGCGCACAGGTTCAAAGAAGCTCAAGGCGTTCGTGCCCATCCAATACGGCTGCGACAAGTTCTGCACCTTTTGCATCGTGCCGACGACCCGAGGCCGCGAGCGTAGCCGCCCCGCCGAGCACATCGTCGCCGAGGTCCGAACGCTCGCCGCGCAGGGGACCAAAGAGATCACCCTGCTGGGCCAAACCGTCAACAGCTACGGCAAGAACCTGGCGGAGGGTCGTGTGCCATTCAGCAAGCTGCTCTGGCTGCTGGAGGGCATTCCCGGCTTGGTGCGGATCCGCTACACGTCGCCCTATCCGCGCGACTTCAAGGAAGATCTTGTCTCCTGCATTCGCGATAATCCGAAGGTCATGGAGCACGTTCACTTGCCTCTTCAATCGGGAGACGATGAGGTCCTCCAGGCGATGAAGCGCGTGTATTCGGTGGAAGGGTTCTTGGAGATTGTGGCGTCGCTTCGAGAGGCGGTCCCGACGATCGGCATCACGACGGACATCATCGTTGGATTCCCGGGTGAGACCGAGGAGCAGTTCGAGCGGACCCTAGAGATCGTCCGCGAGGTTCGGTTCGATGGCGCGTTCATGTTCGCCTATTCGCCGCGTCCGGGCACGCCGGCTTCGAAGATGCCCCAGGTACCGGCGGCGGATAAGCGCACCCGGCTTCATGAGCTCGTCGCTCTACAGACCGAAATCACCGTTCAGCAGAACTCAGCCTGGATCGGCAAGACGATGGAGGTGCTGGTCGAGGGGCCGTCACCCAAAAATCCCAACCTGCTTCAGGGTTACTCGCGCGAGTTCAAAATGGTGCACTTTGAGGGACCACAATCCTGGAAAGGCGATCTCGTGCAGGTGGTCGGCGTTGAAGCGCATTTGTGGGGATTGACGGGAAAGGCGGCGTAGCTGCCGACGTGGCATTCAGACCGCAGCCGCCGGTTCCGTACCGGCGCAACCGATGCTGAATCACAAAGAACGCAGACCGTAGCCGCCGGTTCCGTGCCGGCGCAACCGATGCTGAATCACAGCGCCACCGGTGCTCAATAGTGCAATAGCCCCGTAGCCGCCGGTTCCGTGCCGGCGCTGTCACAACCTCATGCTTGCATTGATCACTAATTCTTGGAGGTTGTGTCCGATGCTCCCCATGTGTGGATGATCTTCCCAGTGATCAACGATTCCCGCCCGGACCGGATTGGCGCAGATGTACAACAGTCTTCGGTCCCAATCTTCGGCATCTCTTAAGATATGGTCCCAATAGCCTTTCTGCAGCCGCTCGGCACGGGAGCTGAGGTACAGCCATGTTCCGGCCTTCTGCTTGAACCCGTCGATTGCCTCTTTGGGAGATGCGGCCGCATCGCGTCCCATGACGATGAGGTGCAGATGATCGGGCATGAAGCAGTAGATCGGCGCGGAGCAGTGATGGTCGGCGAGGACCTGTTCAAGCAATGAAATGAATGCGCCAACCACGATGGGGTCGCTAAAAAGGGGTCTCCGCTTGGAGACGCAGATCGTGAAGGAAACCGATCGTTTGCCGACGTAAGCTTCAGCAATCAATCGGTGCTTTGTAGCACGAATCCGTTGAGCGTTCATTTGCTACATCAGACCTTTCGCCGGCACGGAACCGGCGGCTACGGTCCAGGCTCCTAGAAATCAAACTTCCCAATATTCGCTTTGTCGAACACCGTCATCGGGCCCGCGACAATCACGTTCTTCTCGCCGATCTTGCGCTTGCCGAGCGGGCCCGCATCGAACTCCACTCCGGGCTCCGCCTTGATCGTGCCCTCCTTCAGGGCTTTGCCCAGATAAGCCGCGATTGTGCCCATGTCGCGCGGGGACCAGAGCGCGAAGCTCTTGACGACGCCCTTCTCTACAAACTTCTTGAGCTGGTTCGGGGTGCTGAGCCCCGTCAGGAAGAGACCAGGTCCCTTGGCGTTCGGTCCGCCGGGATACGCGCCTGAAAGCTCCAGGCTTTGTGCTGCGGCGGCGAGGCCCACGCTGGTCGGCGCGATCACCCCCCTCAGATCCGGATGCTTGGCCATCAGCGCCTCAAACTCGGTCGTGCTCTTTTGCGGCTCGTCGTTGCCGTACACGATTTCGATCAGCTTCATCTTCGCGTACTTGGGGTCCTGGAGCGCCACCTTCATGCCCGCGATCCACTTGTTCTGGTTCGGGGCGTCGGTGGTCGCGCTGAGGATAGCGATGTCGCCCGAGTAGCCAATCTGCGAGCCGAGAAGCTCGACCTGCTGCGGCCCGACCTCCTCAGAATCGACCGAGAGGATGCCCGCGTCACGGTGGGACTCGTTACCGGTCAGGTCGGAATCAATGGCGATGATGATCACGCCTTTCTTGCGGGCTTCATCGAGCGTCGCGTTCAGCGCGTCGGGGCTGTTAGCCGAGATGGCGATGACGTCCACCCCCTGCTGAACCTGATCTTGAATGAACGAAATCTGCGAAGTCGCCTCGGCCTTGTCCGGCCCGGTGGTCAGAAAGTCCGCGCCGATCGCCTGGCAGGCCTCCTCGAACCCCTTGTTCACGTCGTCGAAATACGGGTTGCCCGTGTTCTTGGGGATAAACACGATCTTCAGCTTCTTCCCGCTGTCGGCCTTGGGTCCGGCGGCCGCGCCCCCGCCTTCATCCTTCGAGCATCCGGCAAGGAGGACAAGAGAAAGGGCTGCGGCGAGGGCAAAGGGTTTCCAGAGCATGGTTTCGAGTTCGCCGCTGAAGCGGGGATTCCTTCCGGGAAGGACTATCGCTGTGCTGTGCTCGATTTTCTGGCGAACCCGTTCTGCGCAGCGACCGTGGCTACCAGCAGCGTGCCTACTATCGCAAGCTGGTATTCCGACTTCACATTCGCGACGCCCATGCCGATGCGCAGGATCGCCATCAGCAGCAGCGCCAGCATCGAGCCGAGCACCGTGCCCTTGCCGCCAAAGATCGAAGCGCCGCCCAGCACCACCGCCGTGATGGCGTCGAGCTCCAAACCCGTAGCGTGGTCGAACCGCGCATAGCCCAGCCGCGAGCCGATATGGAGTCCTGCCAGGCCTGCCATCAAGCCTGAGAGGCCGAACACCAGGATCGTCGTGCCTCCGACCGGCAGCCCCGCGTACCGGGCGGCTTCGGGGTTCGCACCACAGCTCACGACCCAGCGTCCGAGAACCGTTCGGTGCAGCACCAGCGCCACCAAAATGGCCACCCAAAGCAGTCCCACAAGCGATACCGGCAGCGGCCCCAGCTTCCAAAGGTCGATGCCCTTCAGCCCTTCGGGCAGCGCCAAAGAACCGGGTCCAAGCTGAATCTGCGCCACCCCGCGAAAGATCGCCATCGTGCCAAGCGTGACCACGAACGAAGGCAATCGGCTCTTGACGATCACGTACCCGTTGAAGAATCCGAGAAGAGCCCCGAGGAAAGGCGTGAGCAAAGCGCACAGCAACGGTGGGAGACCCGCTTCAGCCATCTTGGCGCAGAGGCAGGCGCAAAGCGTGAGGTTTGCGGCGACCGAGAGATCGATGTTCCCGCTGACGATGACGAACGTCATCCCGAGCACCAGCAGCCCGGTCTCGACGTAGAGCGTCGAGGACTTGAGCAGGTAGACCGAGTCCAGGAAATAGGGCGAGCTCTTCGCAGCGATCGCAAAGGCGACAAGGAGCAGCACTGTCGTGATCGCTTCGGGCCTGCCGAGAAGCCGTTTCAAGCCTTCGCCTCCCGACGGTTTCGCACCGCGGAGTCGGCGATCAGAGCGACAAGGATGATCGTGCCAAAAGCGGCAAGCTGCCAGGTGGCGTCAATGCCCATCACCGAGAGCGCCACGTTCACGGTGCACAGCAGCAGGCACCCGAGGAACACTCCAAGCGCGGTCCCAGACCCGCCAAGAATGCTCGCGCCGCCGATCACCACGGCGGCGATCACGTCGAGTTCGAAGCCGCGCCCCGCCGTCGCCGGGTTGACGAAGCCGTACCGTGAGGCATACAGCAGAGCCCCAAACCCAGAGAGGCCTCCTGCAGCGGTGTAGGCGGCGATCTTCATGCGGGTCACGTTGATGCCGCTCAGCCTCGCCGCGTCTTCGTGTCCCCCTATGGCGTAGAGGTAGCGGCCGGGCCGGGTTCGTGAGAGGAACAGCCAGGCCAGCAACGCGATTCCAGCCGCCATCGCAAGGGTCCAAGGAATATTGACGTTGCCGATGCGGAGCGGGCCCTCGAGCGACCAGCGAGTGAGCGCGTCGGGCAGATTGTACGAGTCGATCTGCTTGGCGCCGCTGACGATGTAGCAGAGCCCCCGATAGGCCGTCAGGGCGCCGAGCGTGGCGATGATCGGGGGCACGCGCGCCAGCGCCACCAAGAGGCCATTCACAAGGCCAAGGAGCGAGCCGATCAGCAACGCCAGCCCGGCTCCGGCCGCGACCCCGATCCCCGGATGGTCTCGGAAGGTGAGACCGACGATCATGCCTGTGAGGCCCAACATCGAGCCGACGGAGACGTCGATTCCGCGGGTCAGTAGAACCAGGAGCTCACCCAGGGCCACGACGAGAAGGATCGGGAGTGCGAGGAGGATCGAGTTGATGCTGGTGGGCTCCAGCATCCTGGGCTGCTTGAGCCAGGTGAGCGCAACAAAGACGACGAGGAGGGCGAAGACGGCAAATTCTCGGCTTCGCAGGGTCTTCATACCAGAGCACCAAGCGCCCTCCATAGAGGCGGTCTTTGATGCCTCCGCCCCTTCAGGGGTGGAGGCTTTGGCAAGGAGGAGTCCGGCATCCCGTAGCCTCCACCCCGGAAGGGGCGGAGGCATACGTTGGGCATTCCCTCGTCCCTCCTCACGCGCCTAATCTACCGCTTTGGGGACAGTTGAGAATGGTGTAGCCCAGGCGTCCCGCCTGGGTGACCCGGTCCTGCAACTGAAACGACCAGACGCGGAGCGTTCATGTCTCAATGAGCACCTTTTGGAGCGGCCGCCTCAAAGTGGTAGGTGCCGCCTCCCACCAGAACCGTTGCCGTATCGAACTTCGAATACACCAGCACCGGCTTCTTCTTAAGCTGGCCTTTGCCCTGGTCCAGGTTGGGAATGGCCTTTCCACCCTCCGTGACCTTCTCTGGCTCTGGGGTCGCGAAGATGACTTCGGCCCAGGTGTTCGCCGGGATGGTGACGTCCAGGATGAACTTGCCGCCCTCCAGCTTCCACGAAGAAGAGACCTTGCCGTGGATCGTGTCCAGCGACCCCTTGGCCCAGGTGAGGCCGCCGCCGACCACAGGGTTGATCTTGAGAACCCCATAGGCCGGCTCAACGCCCGCCAGATCGATGCCTGCCACGCGGCTGTACATCCATTCGCCGATCGCGCCGAAAGCGTAATGGTTGAACGAGTTCATCCCCGCGTCCTGGAAGCCCTTGGTGTCGGTCCAGCCGTCCCAGCGCTCCCAGATGGTGGTTGCGCCGTGCTTGATCGTGTAGCCCCAGCTCGGGAACTCCTCGTTCAGGAGCAGCTTGTACGCCGCGTCGTGCTGCTGAACGTCGCTGAGCGTCGGCGCCAGGATGCCGGTTCCGACGAAACCCGTGCTCAATAGGCCGTTGCGGCTGGCGATGTCCTCGGTCAGGTACTGCACCGCCTTCTCCCGAAGGCTCTCGGGCAGCAGTTCGAAGCGCAGCGCCATCACGTAGCAGGTCTGCGTGTTGCCGTGGATGCGGCCGTCCGGCTGGACGTATTTGGCGTTCCAGGCGTCCCGAATCTGGCCGAAGAGCTTTGCGTACTTCGTCTCATCGGCCTTTTTGCCGAGAACCCCGGCAATCTTCGAGAGCAGTTGGGTCGAATGCGCCCAGTAGGCGGTCGCCAGCACGTCGCGGGGCGTGTCGGCCTGGATCGAGAGCCAGTCGCCGTAGTTCGCGCCCGATCGCTTGACCCAGATGAAGTCGGGGTTCTCCTCGAGCAGGTAGGCGATCCACTTCTTCATCGAGTCGTAGTGGCGCTCCAGAACCCGCTTGTCGCCGTAGCAGCGATAGATGGTCCAAGGCACGATGATGCCCGCGTCGCCCCAGGCCGGCGAGCCCGAATTGCCTTCGCCGAGCGCGTTCGGCGAGACGTCGCGATAGGCGCCGGCCGCGGATTGGGCGTCGCGCACGTCGCGGATCCACTTGGTCATGAAGGGCGCGATATCGAAGTTGAAGCACCCCGTCCGCACGAACACCTGCGCGTCGCCCATCCATCCCAGCCGCTCATCGCGCTGCGGGCAGTCGGTGGGCACCTCCAAGTAGTTGCCCATCATGCCCCACACGATGTTGTGCTGGAGCTGGTTGACCATGGCGTTCGAGCACTCAAAGGTGCCGGTCGGAATGTTGGCGCTGGAGAGCACGACACCGGTGATGGCATCGGGACCGCAGAGCCCCGGATAGCCGGCGACCTCGACGTACCGGAACCCGTGAAACGTGAACTTGGGCTCCCAGATCTCCACGCCCTTTCCGCTCAGGACGTAGGTGTCGGTCTGTTTGGCGGAGCGGAGGTTCGTGACGTAAATGTCGCCGTTGGGCTCCAGGACTTCGGCAAAGCGCAATCTGACCGTGGTTCCAGCCGGGCCCCGCACCTTGAGCCTTGCCCAGCCCACCATGTTCTGGCCAAGGTCGAAGACGGTCGCTCCGTTTGGCGACTGGTAGACCTTCTGCGGCTTGAGTTCCGTGATCTTCCGAACCTGGGCGTCGTTTTGTGGGACGAGCGGAACGCTGCCAACGGGCTCTGCCGCGACGGTGCCCCAGCCTGAATCTTTGAAGCCCGCCTTGTCCCATCCCGGCATCTCCAAGCGGGCGTCGTGGTCTTCACCCATCAGGGTGTCGTTGAGAAGGATTGGACCCGTGCTGGACCTCCAACTCGCATCGGAAACGACCGTCTGCTTCGTGCCATCGTCGAACTCGATCTCAAGCTGCGCGAGGCCCCTGGGTTTGGGGCCGTAGAGGTTGCGCCCGAACCAGCACACGTTGCCGCAGTACCAGCCGTCACCGAGCACCAGGCCCAGGGCGTGCTTGCCGGGCTGGAGGGCCGCCGTGACGTCGAACACTTGATACTGGATGTGCTTTGCGTAATCGGTCCAGCCGGGGGTGAAGTAGGCGCTGCCGAGGCGCTTCCCGTCGAGCGAGGCCTCGTAAAGGCCGAGCGCGCTGACATAGAGCCGCGCCGCCTTCACCTTCTTAGTGGTGGCGAAGTCCTTGCGAAGGTACGGCGACGGGTCCTGCGGAAGGCTGAAGCGCGGCGTCCCCCAGGGTCCTGAGCCCATCTTGGCGACCACTTTCGGGGGTACGAAGCCCGTCGGCGTGCCGGCCATGTTCTTCCAGTCCTCCGTAGAGTCGAGCGCTGAAATCCAGGAGCCATCGGTGACGACCCGAGTCTCCTTGGCGCCCTGCCGAACCCTCAGCACCACGGCCAGACCGGCAGGGCCACCCGAATTGTTCGCCACCACGGCGAGCACGTTTCGGCCGGCTTTGAGCTTGCCCTTGACGTCCAGAGACTTGATTGAGGAAAAGCTGTTGCTCGTGCCGACTTCAACCCCGTTGACGAACACCTGACACGAGTTGTCGGCCGCCGCCAGCAGGATGGCCTCGGTGACCTTTCCAGAACCGAGCTCGAACTCCTTGCGATAGATGCTGGGGCCGGAGGGCGAATCACCCTTTTCGTCCTGGTCGGGGTACCAGATCCAGCTCGCGTCGTCCATGTGGTTGGCCTCGCCGGGGGCGCTGGGCATGCCGATCCACTGCGCCTTCCAGTCCGAGTTCTTGAGGAGGGCAACTTCAAAGCTGGCAGACTTGCTCCAGCTCGACGCCGTGCCCTCGTCGTTCCATACGCGGACCTTCCACCACGCCCTCTGACGGGAGGCGAGGGGCTTGCCGCCGAATTCGACGTGGGCGGTCTCGCTGCTCGCCACCTTGCCGGAATCCCACAGGTCGCCCTTTCCATTGGCCAGAAGCGCCGGCGAGCTTGCGACGAGGATCTGATAGGCCTTCTGGAACTGGCCGCGGTCGGGCGATTCGACGATCCAATAGAACCTGGGGACGGACTCGCCGACCGCAATAGGGTTCACGGCGTACTCGGTCTTGAGCCGGGTCGGGGAAAGGGAGGCTTTGGGCGCAGCCTGGGCGGCAGCGGCAAGCACAGCGAGGAGAAGGGCAAACAGGAGGGTCGTCATACGCATGGCACCGGGTCCGTTAAGGAAAGTTGGACACCGGCGCGCGAAAGTCCTGCGGGGATTGGGCAAGGGAATTGGGGTGCGGGGCTCTTGAGGCGGGGAGAGCCGCCTCGGGACCAAACCGTAGAGGTGAAGGCGGCGCGTCAATCAGCGATTCGCTGTCGACGCGCCGCCTTCAGACTTGTCTCCACAGCCACGTCCGTGGAGAAGGTGTTAGCATGCTATTTCCGGCGTCGGCGCAGGACTGCCATTGCGCCCAAACCAAGTACGGCCAACGTGCCAGGCTCGGGAACGGGGACCACATCGAGACCATTGACCCAGCCTCCGGCAAAGAACGAGCTCGTTAGCGTCCCACCAGTGGTGTATGAGCGGATGGTTTTGTCGCCAAAGCCCATGGATACCCAGACCGTGCTAGCGCCCGAATCGAACCCCAGGCCCGATAGAGCGAACGCGGAGCCCGCAGAGAACGAAGACTGAACGGATCCCCCATTGTCGAGCTCATAGACGTTGCCGTCGCTGTAGTTGGCAACCCACATGCGCGATGCTGTGCCATCAATGCCCGTGCCGCCGCTCAATATCCCGGTTCCGCTCACAAAGGAGCCACCCGTGGTGTGACGGTCCACATTTCCCGAGCTCCAATACAAAGCCAGCAAGTTGGTTCCATCGTCACCGAGACCTTCATTCGAGTGACTACTGAAGATGTTAAACATGGCTCCGGTCGTTAGGTTGACTTCACCCACGTTGCCGCCCACGTCGGAAATGAACACACGACCGCCGATGATCGCAACACCGACTCCAGTACTCGGCAGGCCCGAGATCGCCAGAGATTCCTGAACATTGCCAGCAAAATCCCACTCGATCAGCTTAGGAGCACCGCTAACCTCCAATCCAACAAGAGTTCCGGGAGTGACGCTAAACCCTATCGCCTGAACTCCACCGATTGCCACGAACGAAAAGGCCGCAAGGCTGCGGCCGATATTGCCTCTCATTTCCATTCAACTCCCAGGGCTACAAAAGTACGCAGAAGCGCGTGCCCGTGCTGGTAATTGTCTCAAGGACCCAACAATGTGACAACAAAGTAGAGATTCTCTTCTCTGAAGCTCAGATTGCGCAGGGAATATTCGTGGCGCCGGCAAAGGCGCCTCCATTCCCGGAGCTTCCTTCAACAGGCAGTAGAGCCTGAATGATTGTCCTCCTGGTTTTGTCCGGTCCTGTTCGGGGTGTCTCCTGGCCCTCGTGGCTGCATTGAGTGGCGGTCGGCCACGTAGAAGTGTAAGGATGGCCTGGAAACTCTTTTACGATGCAAGCTGCCAGCTCTGCCACGAGAGCCAGTTGCGCGTGGAGGGCTGGGCCAAGGCTGCCGGGCAGCCGCTGGAGGTTCACGCCCTTCATAGCCCAGAAGGGCAGTTGCTCGGGCTGACGACCAAAGACATCGTTCTAATCGTCGACCGAACTTACGTTGGGTCGGATGCCTGGATCAAGCTCTGCGAGATCGCACCCTGGCCGCTCCGGTGGGTGTCTGTCGCTGGAAAGGTCCCCGTAGCCCGGTGGGCTGTGGCGGTGGTCTATCGTTTCGTTGCGGCGACGCGCCATCGCTGGCGCGGGCAGAGGGAGTGCCCGGTGCCGTCCAATGAGAGCAGCGCCAAGGGCTAGGCTCTCTCGCCTGCCGCCCCCTCACCCGGTTCCCCCGACGATCGGGGTCACCGCCTCTCCCCGATGGGGCGAGGCGAGACGCCCCTTCACTTCGTTCACCGGTCCCTTTTGCAAGCTCAAGGCAGGCTTCTTCCACGAGGATGAGGCGGTTCAACGGACTCCGATCCCCTATCCACTATCCTTTGTCCCTTATCCCGCTGTTCCCTCGTCCCTTCGTCCCTCTTCCTCCAAACCCCGGCGCGTCATAGGTATCTTCCGGCTAGAGGGTCAATCCAATGCTTTCGCGTCTTCGCCTTGTCTTGCCAGTCGCCGCTGCGCTGCTGCTTTCTGCTTGGTGCAACGCCGATCGTTTCGAACTCAAGTTCACGTTTGGTGGGGCGCCCGCCGACCAGGAGGTCGTCGAGACAAAGCCCGACGGGAGCTTCGAATCCAAATCCTCGCTGTCCATTGCCGGAACGACCATCGAGAGCGCAATGACCGGCAAGATCGTTGGCGGAGTGCTCACCGAATTCGTTTTGAAGGAGAGCCGCGGCCCGCAGTCCTACACGCTCTCGGCCTCCGGCGAAAAGATGAAGGTGGAGGCAGGAGGAAAAACCCAAGAAGTCCCCTACAAGGCCCCAACCGTCTTCTTTGCCAATTTCCACCCGTGGCTTTCCTCTTCCGTAACGAAGGTCTATAGCATCCCGAAAGGTGGTGCGCAGGACGTTCAGGTCTACGTCATCGAGGCGGGTACGGCTCTAAAGTGCTCTGTGACGTTCAAGAAGTCCCGTGTCGTGCCCGTCGACGGCAAGAACCGCCTGGTTCAGACCTTCAGCCTTCGCTTCCCTACGATGGTCGAGATGGATCTGTCGGTCGTGGAGAACGGCCCCTTGGCGGCGTGGGACGTGCCTGCGCAGCGCATTCAGGCCGTCCTCAGGGGCTACGAGACATTGACCGTCGATCCGACGACGCTCATGAAGGAATTGAGCCAGCCGACCTATGGGGTCAAGGTGGACAAGGGCGTCAAGGTCAGGATGCGCGACGGCGTGACGCTGGTGGCCGACGTGATCCGGCCCGATGGCGAAGGGAAGTTCCCGGCGATCTTGGTTCGCACGCCTTATGGCCGTGCGGCGGCCGGCGCCGAAGGGGATTGGTGGGCCAAGCGCGGCTATGCCTATGTCGTGCAGGACGTTCGCGGCCGGTTCGATTCTGAGGGCAATTTCGAGCCGATGATGCGGGAGAAGAAGGACGGCTACGACACCTTGGATTGGGTTGCCAAACAGCCTTGGTCGGACGGCAAGGCGGGGATGATCGGAGGCAGCTATCTTGGATTTGTGCAGTGGGCTGCCGCCGTGACCAAGCACCCGGCGCTCAAGTGCATCGTGCCGCAGGTTTCACCACCGGACATGTTCTTCAACATCCCCTACGACCACGGCGTGTTCATGCTGTTTGGCGCGGTGTGGTGGGCCAACGTGGTCAAGGATAGAAGCTCCGTCGAGGTGGCCCTGAGCGGGCTCAAGGGCGCGGAGAAGCTGACGACGCTGCCGCTCTCGAAGGTGGACGACGCGATCTTCGGAAGGAGCATTCCCTTCTATGACAAGTGGCTGAAAATGGACACCTGGGCAGCCTTCAAAGACTCGAACTACCTGGAGGACCTGAAGGGCGTGACGATTCCTGCGCTGCATATCTCGGGCTGGTGGGATGGCGACGGGATCGGCACCAAGATGAACTGGGCCAAGATGCGTGAGCTTGGGCGCAAGAACCAGTGGCTGGTTTATGGTCCGTGGACCCATTTCTTCAACTCCAGTACGCGCCTTGGCGACGTGGATTACGGGCCGACGGCGGTCATCGATTTGCAGAGCCTGTATCTGCGCTGGTTCGACACCTGGCTAAAGGGCAAGAAGGTCGGGCTGGAAAGCGTGCCGAAGGTGCAGGCGTTCCTGATGGGCGCGAATGAATGGAAGACGCTTTCCGATTGGCCTGCACCCACTGCCAAGAAGACGACCTACTACTTCGCTTCGAGCGGGTCCGCCACGACCACGAAGCCCGGAAGGCTCTCGACGACCCGGTCGAACCGAGGGGCCAGGTCCGACAAATACACCTATGACCCCGCGATCGCAAAGGTCACTGGCAAAGAGGCCGACATTTCGGCGGCCACGACCGTTGCCGACCTCAGGGACGAGTCGGGCGGCGTGTTGATGTACCAGAGCGAGCCGATGAAGAAGTCGCTCGATATAATAGGGCCAATTCAAGCAAAGCTGTACTTTTCAACGAGCGCAAAGGACACCGATTTCTTCGTTACCTTGCTGGACATCGATGCGAAGGGCGTTGCCCGGGTGATTGGCCAACCAGGCAAAATCCGCGCGAAGTACTTGAAGGATTGGAACAAGCCCCAACTTCTGAAGCCGAACGCGATCTACAGCTTGGACGTAGAGCTTTGGGACACGGCGCACCGGTTCCTGCCTGGACACCGGATGGCGGTGCTGGTCAATAGCTCTGCCTTTCCGGGTTATGCCAGGAACCTAAACACTGGAGAGAGCTATGAGACGGGCACGAAGATGGTGAAAGCCACACAGACGATCTACCACTCTGTGAAACGCCCCAGCGGGATCACGTTCTACGTGCTGCCGAGCGGGAAATGAGGGGTTGTGGTGGGAGACTCTGAAAGAAGAGGAACAAAGGGGCGAAGCCCCCTCACCCGGTTCGCTACGTGCACCGGCCTCTCCCCTTTGGTGCGCGGCGGTGTGGGCCCCCACGCACCCTCCCGCACCTTCATGCGCCTTCGTGCTGAGCATCACAGCAATAAGAGCTCGGCCGGAGCCTCGCCCTCTAGAAGCGACCTTATTTCAGGCACCAGGCCCCGCGCCTCGGACCTCGGACCCAAGACCACTTCCCCAGGAGTCCAAGTGATTTGGGAGAAAAAGTGGAGGCGCCGAGCGGATTCGAACCGCTGAATGAGGGTTTTGCAGACCCTTCCCTTAACCACTTGGGTACGGCGCCGAGATGCAGATTGTATCCGAAATGCGGTGCGTTCTGGGGCTTCTCCGACGTCCTCAAGGCTAAGCCCACGGCTTAAGGCTCAAGGATGAGGGACGGAGAGCGAATTGGCTGAGATGACGTCAGGAAACGTCGTGACTTTGAGGAGGGGATGTCATAATTCTCGGCGCGGAGCCGTTTCGGCTCATGCGAGCGGCCACCGATGATTCAACCCACGGCGTCGAGCAGTGAAGCCCTCGCGGCGCCGTTGGCGTCGGCATCCGCGAACCCCTTTGCCAGCTTACCGGCCATCCTTCCGAACCCCCACAGAGGCGCTCTTGCCGCTCTTGGCGATTGGCGGCTGATCGCCTGGAACCTCGCGCTGATCGTGGCCGCACCGGTGTTGCTCTGTATGAAGCTGCGCAAGTACCTCAAGAAGCGGTTCAACTACGAGTTCAACCCAAAGCGGTGGTTTTTGAGCCAGGCTTCGCGCATTGAACCCGGCAAGCCGCACATCCTTTTTGTCGGCGCGACGTATGGCGAGGTCCGGCTTTGCGAGCCGCTGATCGAGGGCCTGCGCAGCGACCATCCTGAACTGCAGATCACGATCGCCACGCGAGATCGGCACACGATGGAGCAGTGGGCCATGCGCAGACCGGGCGACCGAATGGTGCTGTTGCCGTTTGATTTCATCTGGCCCGTAGCCAAGTTCCTCACCAGGGAGCGCCCGGACTATGTCGTCTTCTCCGAGATGTATTCGTTTCCTAACCTGGTGGTCGGGGCGAAGAGAATGGGCTCGAAACTGGCGGCGATCAACGCTCGCGCGAAGGACTTCGCCGGGCCGTCTCGCTATGAGCGCGGCTACTACCGCTGGATTCTGGGCCACTTCGACGCGATCGGTGTGCAAACGCAGAGCTATCGTGACCGGATTCTCAGGCTCTCGCGGAAGTTCGAGCCTGTGGTGACCGGCAATCTCAAGTTGGGCTTGGATACGCCCTCGCTCAGCGGCAAGGCCAAGCCATCGCTCCAAGCCTGGCTGCGCAAGGCGACGGGACTGCCGATCCTTGCCGCCGGCAGCAGCAGCACCGATGAGGAAGATGACTTCATCTTGAATGCCTTTGAGGAGGTCCGTCTGGCGGTGCCTTGCAGGCTGCTGTTTGCGCCAAGGAACTTGGCCCGCGCGCCCAAGCTCTTGCGCGATGCCGCCGATCGAGGCTTGACGATCAGCCGCAGGTCGCACGACGAGGCCGCCGGGGACTTGCTTCTGCTCGACACGATGGGCGAGCTGTCTCACGCATATTCGTTCGCGGTAGCGGCCTATGTTGGGGGTTCGCTGAACGGCATGGGCCACAACGTCCTCGAGCCCGCGCTCCACGGCATTCCGGTTTCGTATGGACCGCGGCGCGGGCACTTTGAGGACATTCAGAAGGCCTGTGAGGAGGCCGGCGTGGGGTTCCGGCTCAGCACATCGTCCGAGTTGGCGGCGCACTGGAAACAGGTTCTGACCGATGGGCCGTTTCGGGAAGCGGTCCGGGAGCGGGCGCCGCAGCTTATGCACGGGCGAAGGGCGCCAGTGGACAGCACCCTCTGGGTGCTGCGGCAGCTCTTTGTTTAGGGGATTGTGGAGAGCAAGCCTGTCTCCTCTTCGGGCATCGACTCTGTCGGGCGCCGGCACTCATGAACCGGCCCTATCGCCAAAGCCGTTCGATTTCGTCAGAGAGATAGCGCCAGTCTCGGATTCCCCAGATGGGGCTGCGCTTGAGGTGCCAGCGCCAGTAGCCCGGGTCTGCAAGCTGGTCGGGGCGAGGCTTTCCGTGAAATTTGAGGATCGCCGCCTCGGCCAGTTTCCTAGATGCCTGTGTTGGGTGAAGCCGCCGGAGCCTGCGAAGGCCCTTGTAGGATGCCACCATGCCCTTGGGCCAGGTGGCCACGAGCCGTTCGAGCCCATTCGCTTTGATCGCCGCGTCGGCGAAGTCTTGATCGCCTTTGAGCCGCACAGGATACTGCTTGCCCAAAGAGAAGTCGGAGAAGATCGCCGCGAGGCCCGCGTCTCGCCGAATGCGCATCACCGAAGTGTTGATGGTGTCCCACTCCCAGTCGTCGACCGCGATCAGGGGCTCGGGCCTGCCTTGAGCGAAATCGAGCAACGGAGAGAGGCTTGATTGGATCACGAGCGTCGTATCCAGGAAGAAGAACTCCGGATAGGGCCAACCTCCCTTGCGAAACAGCTTGAGCTTGTGCTGGGTGACGCGCATCTCGGTTCGCCAGGCAGCGTCTTGCTCGACCTCGATCTGCTCGATCGGCTCCTCGAATCGGCGCTCCCGGTCAGTGAGGCACGTGAGGCGAAACGGCTGCGGACAGTGCCTCTGGAGCATCCGATAGAGCCGCTCCACATAGAGGTCCGGAAGGCCCTCGCCCACCTGCAGGCACACAAACTCCGGGCCGGGCTCGGGCATAGGGCCAGTATACTTTCGGCCCTCATACACCCCGGCGCCCAAGCATGCAAGACCCCGAGCCAGCCCCAAAGTCACCCAGGACCGGCGATGCCGGAAGGCTGCGCGCCGTTTGGAGGGACCCTTGGCTCTTGGCGTTTTGCGTCGCGGAGGTCGTTTTGGCGCCAGTGCTTCTTGCCAACAAGCTGCAGCGCTACTTTCGCGGAAGGAAGCGCTATGAGTTCGACAGGGTGCGCTGGAGCTGCAAGAGCCCGAGCCCAGAGGCTACACGGGTCTGGCGCGAGTCAGCGGGACCGAGAGTCGTGTTCGCCGGGGTGAGCTTTGGCGAACTGCAAATCATGGAGCAGGCCGCGCGGGCGCTCGTGGCGGCTCGGCCCGACGTTGCCGTCGCTTACTGCGTGCGCGACCCCGCGTCTCGGGAAGGGCTGGCGAGGCGTTCACCGCCGATCCCCGTGCTGCCCTGGCCCTATGAAAACCCTCTCTCGATCTCTATTTGGCTTGAGCAATTCGATCCGAGCCTGGTGGTGTTCACTCAGAGTTTCCGGAACAGGCCGTTAGCGGTGGCGCTCAGGCGTTGGGGCTCGAAAGTGGCGCTACTGGATGGGATCGTGCATCCCCGGAGGTCGCTCTCGCATCGGCTTGGGATCGGGCTCTATCGGCACATTTTCCGTTCGTTCCACTTGATCCTGGTGCAGAACCGGAGCTCTCTGGAAGCCGCAGTGCCGTTCTTGGAGAAGGGGGCCCGGGTCGTGCTGGCTGGCGACATGAAGTTCGACGTGTCCATAGAGGCGCCTGATCGAGTCAGACTCGAATCCTTGAGGGAGTGGCTTTGCGCCGGCAATGATCCGGTTCTTGCGGCCGGAAGCACGGAGAGCGAGGCGGAGGAAGCAATGGTTCTGGAGGCGTTTTCAGTGATTCGGGCCAAGCGTCCAGCGCGCCTCCTCCTCGCCCCTCGGAAGGTGTCGCGGGGGCCCCGAATCGCCGAAATGGCCGCCGAGCTGGGGCTTTCCGCGAGCCTGCGCAGGTCCGAACAGCCCGGTGCGGAAGTGTGCGTACTTGACACCCTTGGAGAACTCAAAACGGCCTACTCCATGTGCTCCGCGGCCTACGTCGGCGGGAGCTTCGACGGCCACGGCCACAACATCCTGGAGCCTTTGGTTCACGGTGTGCCAACCTGTTACGGCATGAGGCGCGGGCACTTTGGGGTGATGCAGATGGCGTGTGAGCGAGAAGGTTTGGGACACAGGGTGCAAGGCTCAGCGGACCTCTTGTCTTTTTGGGAGAAGTGTTTGGATGAACCTGGCATGGCCATGGTGACCAAAGTCACGGTGGAGGGGCTCTTGGAGCGGGAAAGGGGCGCAACCGAACGCTCCGTACAGGAACTCCTCGCCCTTTTGTAGTCAATCCTGATTCTCGGGTACACCTTGGGTGTGCGCATCTTCCGACACAGAGACTTTGCCGTTCTCTGGACCGGAGCGCTCCTTTCCTTCTTCGGGTCCTCCATCCAGACCTTGGCTCAGGGCTGGTTCGTTTATGACCTGACCGGCGACAAGTCGAAGCTTGCGCTGGTCATGTTCTTCAACTTCCTGCCGATTTCGCTCATCGGGCCGTTCATGGGCGCTGTCGCCGACATGGTGGACAAACGAAAGGCCCTTATCGCGTGCCAGTTGGTGTTTGCCTCGACGGCGCTGTTTCTGGGTCTGGCGACGGCGTTCAAGTTCGTCACTTACGAGCAGATCCTCGCGATGGCGCTGATCAACGGCGTGGTGCAGTCGATCGAGATGCCTACGCGCCAGTCGATCGTCGGACGCGTGGTGCCGTTCGACGAGATGCCGAAGGCCGTACCGATTCAGGCGATGACCTTCAACATTGCGCGCATCGCGGGGCCGCTCGTTGGGGGCTATTTACTGTCGTGGTACGGCGTTTCGTTCTGTTACTTCGCGAATACCTTTACGTATACGGCGCTAATCTTCGCGGTCTTGGCGATTAGGGCAGACCTTCGGGCACACACGCGCGAGCCCCAGCCCATCAAGGACCTCATCACCGAAGGTGCTCGATACACGTGGGGCAACAAAGGGCTGCGTGTGCTCTTCATCCTCGAGGCCTCGGTGGCGGCGTTCGGGCTGCAATACGTCATGCTGATGCCGGCATTGGCGCGCGACCTTTGGCATCTCGACGAGCGCGGTTTGGGCCGTGTCACCGGCCTGATAGGCGTGGGCGCGATTCTCGGGCTCTTGATGGTTGCAAACATCCCCAAGCTCACCCTCAGGGTCCAGGCGATCCGCACCGCCATCACGCTCATGGGGGTCGCTCTGATCACGCTCGGGCTGACGAACGTGGTCTGGCTCTCCTACGCGATGGTGTTCGTGGCGGGCATGTGTACGCTGGTGCAATTCAACACCACCAACACCCTGTTCCAGGTTCTCTCGCCGCCTAGGCTTCGCGGCCGAGTACTGGCGATGCACATGTGGGGCCTGACGGGCCTCAGCCCGTTCGGATCACTCTTCTTCGGATGGCTGGCGCAGAGGTCCAGCATTCACGTCTCGCTGGTGAGCGGCGGCATTCTGGTGCTGGTCTGCAGTCTGTTTGGCTGGAGCCAGTCGCGGGTGCTGATGGCCACCGCGCAGGAGCACGAGGCCGACCCGAGCGGAGGCGATGAATTCGTGTTGGCGCAAGGCGGGGCCGCGGGAAGATAGGGAGCAGGTTCTCAGGTGTTCAGGTTGTCAGGTTTTCGGGTGGTCAGGTGTTCAGGTTTTCAGGTGTTCAGGTGATCAGGTGGACAGGATCGGGAGTCTAGATCAGCAGCCGATATCCCGACAACCCTGCAACCTGACCACCTGAAAACCCGAAAACCTCCTCCCTAGTCCTCCAGCTTCATTCGGGCGCATTTGAGCTTGTTGAGCGCGGCTTCATAAAGTCCTTTGACCTCGATCGTCGAGCCCACCTTGACGAGTTCGAAGAAATCTGCCCTTCCGATAGACTCCCCATCGGCGTTCTTGAAGGCCGTTCCTTCCAGAGCGATCGCGTTCACGTTCTTCCCGCTGAAAGCCTCGAACCCGCTCCACTCGGCAAGCGCAAACTCGAGCCTTCCATTCTCTGCGTCCACGTGGACCACGGTCCCACGCGCTTCGGCATCCTGGGCGCCGGCATCCTTAAGGCGAGCTTTGAGGGCGATGAGCGTGTCGCCGTCGAACGAACCCTTGACGGCCACTTTTGCGCCCACGCCTAATGCCTGGAAGAAGGCGGCCTTCTCCATGGCGGCGCCATCGGCGTTGAAGTACCGGGTGTCGTCGTTCGTTCCGATCGGCAACTGCTGGCCGGACGACCCCTGGAATCCCTCCCACTCCTTGAGTGACAGGACCCAGCTTCCGGCATCGGGGTTGGCGCTGACGACCAAGCCGAAAGCCTCGGCTTCCTCATGGCCATCTTCATCTTTGACGCGGACGCTCTTGGCCTCAAAGACCGCGTCTTCACCGCCCGAGTAGCTGCCTTCCGCGCCGACCTCGATGCCCGGATGCTGGGCGAGAATCGCGAAGAACTCGCCTTGGGTGAGGACCTGGCCGTGCCGCGACGTGAAGCGGGTGGCCAACGGGTCCACGTGGACTTTCACAGAATCGGAGCCCGGCATGAAGCCTTCGACCTCGCGGATCTTGACGAAGAAGGTCCCCGCGTCGCCGTTCCCATCAAACGAACTGCCCACGACGTGCTGAGGCTCGTCGTCCTCGTCCTTCTTGATCTTGACGGCCGTCGCGAGCACCGCACCCAATTCGGGTGAGAACACGCCGTCGACCTTCACGCGGTCTCCGTCCGCCAGCTTGGGGTTGGCGCTGCCGTCCCCGTTGAAAAACGCCGTGTTAGCGTCGGTGCGCACTTCGGTGCGCCAGCCGTGCTCGCCGTTCAGGGTGAACGCGAGGTTCGGCGCCTCGCCGCTGAGACCGGAGACGACGCCCTTGTATTCGTCGTGATCGTGCCGGTCGGGATCGTCGAGGCCGTTCTTGCTCCCTTCGACGACCTTGGCGCCCTGCACCAGCGCGCCGTCATCCCACCAATCGGAGAGCTTGAAATCGAGCACGATGTGGTTCTCGCCGTTCGACACGTCGACCGGGGCCGAGAAGGTCACGTCGAGGACCTTGTCGCCGCCCGCGTTCAGGTCGGCGAACTCCCTGTTCAAGCCGGTGGGCGAGCCGGTCGGGAAAAGCACGACCTCTTTGGCTAGCGTGATCCTGACTCCGGTGTAGGTCCCGTTGGGGAGCTTGTGCTCGCCAAGGAACATAAACCTGGACTGCCCGTTTTTGCTGAGGGCGCGCACGTTGACCTCTCTGCCGGCGGGGTCTTCAAAGGCGACCGTGGAGCTCGAGGCTCCAATCGCTTCGACCTTCTTGACGCTGACCCACACGCCGTCGTAACCGGCGTTGAGGTCATCGGTGAGGAACAGGCTGGCTTCGGCCGAGGCTGTGCCACCGCCTCCTCCGCCGCATCCGGCGAGGACGAGCGCCGACAAAACGGCGAAAGCGACGGCAAGGAGCCGCAGAAGTGGGGGGATTTTCGTCACGACAGCGGCCTTATGCAACTATGGGACCCTCAATCCCCAGGGGTTAATGCGGGATTGGGGCGCGTGAGGGTGCGTGAGGAGGGTGAGAGTGGTGAGGGTGCGTGGGAGGGAGACGTCGGGCTATGAGAGAGCCGCTGCCTTGCCGTTCTCACGGCAAGGCAGCGGCGCGATCAGTCGTCCATCTTCACACGGACGGCGGTGATCGTCTGAGTGGAGCTGCTGTAGGTGCCTTTGACCTCGACCGTGTCCCCGGCGCCCACCAGCGCGAAGAACTGGTCTCTCGTCACGGTGTTTCCGTCCTTGTCCCGGAAGTTCGTGGTTGCGCCGGCGTCCACGTGAACTGCCAACCCGTGCGAACCGGAGAAGCCGAACCACTCCATCAGTGAGATGTCGATCACGAACGAACCGCCGTTGACCGCCGTGACCGTCCCCTTGGCTTCGGCCTCGTTCGATCCCAGGTCTTCGATCTTGATTCGCATCGCCGCAATCGTTCCGGCAGTGTAGTCACCCTTGACCTCGATCTTCTTGCCAACCGTCGCCGCCGCGAAGAACTGTTCCTTCGTCAGGCTCGCGCCGTTGTCGTCCATGAAGTGCGTGTTGCCGTCGGTGGTGATCGCGAGGACCGCGCCGGAAGAACTCTGGAAGCCCTCCCACTCGATGACGCTGATGTTCATCGTTCCCGCGGCTCCGTCGGCCGCCGTCACCGTTCCCTTGGCCTCGGCCTCGCCCGATTCGTCCTCGTTCTCGTCCTCGATCTTCAGCGACGTGGCTTCGAGGATGGTCTCAGCTCCGTTGGACACGGTTCCCTCGGCCTCAACCTCGATACCGGGGTTCGCTGCGAGAACCGCGAAAAACTCCGCCGAGGTGAGCACCAGGCCGCCGTGAGAACGGAACCGGGTCGTGGCCGGGTCGGCGTGCACCTTGATCGTTGAGGAATCGGGGACGAACCCCTCTGACTCGCGGATATCCACGACGAGCGTGCCATTGGCCTCGTCGAGGTTCGAACTCGGGCCCTTGACTTGGTGGGGATCTTCAGACTCGGAGCCCTTGATCTTGATCGAAGCGGCCGCCAGAGATGAGGTGCCGGGATCGAAGACGCCGCGAACTTCGACGCGCTTGCCGTTGGCGAGCGAAGGGTTCGTGGCGCCGTTGCCGTTATAGATCGCCGTCGAAGCATCGGTGGTGACGGTGATCGTGTTTCCAGCCCGGCTGTTCAGCGTAAAGGTGAGCGCGGGCGCCGTTCCGGTGAGCCCGGTGATCGTGCCGTGATAGTCGTCCTCCTCGTGGCGGGCAGGATCGTCGAGGCCCGAGGTGGAGCCATCGTCGATCGAGGCGCTCTGGACCTTTGTGCCGTCATCGGTCCACTTCGAAAGATCGAAGTCGAGGACCATTCGGGTCTTTGCGGCGCCCACCGACTTTGAGGCTGAAAACACCACGTCGATGACTTTTAGGCCAGACCCGTTCAGGCCGGCAAACTCGCGGTTCTGTCCAGTGGTTGCACCGGTGGGAAAGAGCACGAGGTCCTTTTTCATCGTCACGCGCGCCCCGGTGTAGTCCCCTGCGGGAACCTTGTCGTCGCCAAGGTGAAGGAACTGCTGCGTGCCCGATTGGTTCAGCGCGCGAACGTCCACAACCTTGCCCGTCGAGTCGTCGAACACGACCGTCGAGCCGCTCGCAGAGATCAGTTCGACCCGGGTGATGGCCACCCAGACCGAGTCATACCCCGCGTTGAGATCGTCCGTCATGAACATGCTGACCGCGCCCGAGACGGCGCCGCCCCCGCCTCCGCCTCCACCGCAGCCGGCGATCAATGCCACCACCACGAGGGATAGCAGCCAGCCAATAAGGGTTCTGAGTTTCACTTGCTTGGTTCTCCTTGTGCCCTGCCCGCCGCCCCTGCGCCGCCTCTGTGGGTACCAGCGCGCCGGATCCAGGATAAGGGCCTACAGCTTCAAGAAGGACGTGGCGAGGGCGCCTGATACAAGCACGCTGGGAATAGCTGAATGTGAGCGGTTCACCGGCACGGCTTCGGCCCATGGAACCGGCGAGCGGTAGAATGAACCGGCATGGCGCGCAAAGAACTCGAGGATTGGTTCTGGCAAGTCGATTCGAGCCTCAAGAAGCTCGCCGATGCGGTGGCGCAGTCGTCCGCGCTGAACGCGAACAGCCGCTGCTGGGCGCCGAGGGTTGACCTTGTCGAGCTGTCCGACCGCTTCGAGATTCGCGCCGAACTCGCCGGCGTTTCCCAGAGCGCGGTGCAGGTCCTCTACCTTCCCGACCGGCACACCGTCTTGATTCGGGGAGTGCGCGACCATGTGGCTGCGGAATCGGAGCCGATATTCTATGGCGCGTTTTCACGGGAGATCCAGTTGCCCGATGCTCCCGTCGAGGCCGACGCCATCTCCTCCCAATTGGGAAACGGCGTGCTCTGCGTGACCGTGCCCAAAGCGCGCGTACGAGTGGCCCATACTCGGATCACCGTTAGAAAAGTGTAATGTCAGATATAGAAGATCCCATAGAACAGTTCGAGGACCCGGTTGAAGAACTCGAAGGCGATTTCCCCCTACCGGTCTCGCTCGATCAGCAGCCTGACGAGGGCGCGCGCCCCTCGGTGCCCGAGATCATCAACATCTTGCCGCTTCGCGACTCCGTGATCTACCCGATGCTTATCGCACCGTTAAGTGTAGCAAGAGAGTCCAGCATTCAACTGATCGATGAGAGCATTTCTGGCACCAATCGCGTGATAGGCGTCATCGCCCAGCGCAAGCCCCACATCGAGCAGCCCAAGTTTGAGGACGTCTTCGAGTGCGGCTGCGCCGTGATCATCCGCACGCTGGTCAAGATGCCCGATGCCGTGCGCCTGATCGTTCAGGGCGTCCAACGCTATCGCATCATCGAGCGGCTGCAGGAGACCCCGTACCTTCGCGCCCGCGTCGAAATCATCGAGGACGAGCTCCCGCCGGAGGAGGAAGCAGAGAAGACCGAGGCCCTGCGCCGAAACGTTGCGGGACTCTTTGAGCAGGCGATCCGGCTGCATCCGCAACTGCCGGAGGAGCTTCGCAGCCTCACGCAGGCGGTCACCGAAACCAACGTGATGTGCGACCTGGTGGCCGCCCACATGACCCTGAGCCTGGAAGACAAGCAGAAGATTCTGGAAACCGTCAGCGTACAGGAGCGGCTGAGGGTGCTGCTGGAGATGCTGGGGCGGGAGGTCCGGGTCCTGGAGCTGACATCCAAAGTGCAGAGCGAGGTCAACGTCGAGCTCAGCAAGTCCCAGCGCGAGTATTACTTGCGCGAGCAGCTCAAAGCGATCCAGCGAGAGCTTGGCGAAGTGGACGATCGCGCAGAGGAGCTTGACGAGCTTCGCGAGAGGATCGACAAGTCCGGGATGACCGCCGAGGCCCTCCGCGAGGTCAACCGCGAGTTCGATCGGCTCAGGAGGATGTCTCCTGGCGCGCCGGAGTACACGGTCGCGAGAACCTACATCGATTGGGTTCTGTCGCTCCCGTGGAGTGTTTCCACCGAGGATAGCCTGTCGCTGCCTGAAGTCAAGGTGGTTCTCGACCAGGACCATTACGGGCTGGAGAAGATCAAGCAGCGCATCGTCGAGTTTCTCGCGGTGCGCAAGGTGAAAAAGGACGGGCGGGTTCGTCAGCCGATCCTGTGTTTCGTGGGCCCGCCAGGCGTGGGCAAGACCTCTTTGGGCCGCTCGATCTCCCACGCGATGAACCGGAAGTTTGTTCGCATTTCTTTGGGCGGCATGCGCGATGAGGCGGAGATCCGCGGCCACCGCCGCACCTACATCGGCGCCCTCCCCGGCCAGATCATCCAGGGCCTGCGTCGCGCTGAATCGAACAATCCGGTCTTCATGCTTGACGAGATCGACAAGCTCGGCGTGGACTTTCGCGGCGACCCAGCATCCGCGCTCTTGGAGGTTCTCGATCCCGAGCAAAACGTCTCGTTCCGGGACCACTACGTCGATGCGCCGTTCGACCTAGGGCAGGTGTTTTTCATCACCACCGCCAACCGTTTGGACACCATCCCACCCCCATTGAGGGACCGAATGGAGGTCATCGAGCTGGGCGGCTACACCGAAGAAGAGAAGTTGGAAATCGCCAAGCGCCACCTGGTGCCCAAGCAGATCGCCGAGCACGGGCTACGGACGACGCAGATCGAGTTCCGCGACGAGGCGCTCAAAGCGCTGGCGCGCAACTACACGCGCGAGGCCGGGGTGCGCAACCTGGAGCGCGAGATCGCCAGCGTGACGCGCCGCGCGACCAGGCAGTTTGCCGAAGGCCGCAAAGGCAAAGTCAGCGTAGGTCTTGGGTATGTGACACAGGCGCTCGGCGCTCCGCGCTACTCCCATGATGAGGTCGAGGACCGAGAGCTGACTCCCGGGATCGCTGTAGGGCTGGTCTGGACGCCAGTTGGCGGGGACGTCGTCTTTATCGAAACGGCCATGATGCACGGTTCGAAGAACCTCATTCTTACGGGCCAGCTTGGCGACGTGATGAAGGAAAGCGTGAGCGCTGCGCTGAGCTACATTCGAAGCAACGCCAAGCGACTTGGCCTTTCGCCGGACTTCTTCGAAAAGTGCGAGCTTCACGTCCACCTTCCTGCGGGCGCAGTGCCCAAAGATGGGCCCAGCGCGGGAATCACGATTCTGTCGGCTCTGGTCTCACTCCTGACCGGGAAGCGAGTACGCAAGCGGCTTGCGATGACAGGCGAGCTCACGCTGAGCGGCCAGGTGCTTCCGGTAGGAGGCGTCAAAGAGAAGGTGCTGGCGGCGCATCGCGCCGGCGTGACGATGCTGCTCCTGCCCGTGGACAATAAGAAGGACTACCTAGAAGAGGTTCCCGAGGAAATTCGGGCCTGTCTGGAGGTCCACTTCGTCACCAAGGCCGACCAAGTGCTCAAGCTGGCGTTTGATGCTTGACGGAACTGTATAGGTTGCACTAGAGAACGCGTAGGATGCTTCCGAGAATATTCACGTGGGATGCGTTTGGCCATGAGCAGAGTTGGCCTTAAGTTCTTTTCGGCAAAGACGCCGATCGGGGTTGCGCTTCGCGTTGCTGGACTCTACGGTGTGCTGGGAATCGTCTGGATCGTCTATTCAGATCGAGCGGTCGAGTGGTTTATTACCAGCCCTGAGACCCAGACCCACGTTCAGACCTCCAAAGGGCTCTTCTGGATTCTGCTTACGACCGCTATCATCTATTCGGTGAGTGCGTACCTTGTCGCGAACTTGGTCCGCGAAGCCGAGGGCCGTCGCAAGATGGAGTATGAGGTGATCGAGCGCCTGAGCATGGCGGCCGAATACCGCGACGACGAAACGGGCAACCACGTGCGCCGCGTCGGCGCCTATTGCGCGATCTTGGCGCGGGGTCTGGGCATGAGCGAGGAGCGCGCCAAGCTCATCGAGATGGCCGCCTGCCTGCACGACATCGGCAAGATCGGCATCCCAGACGACGTTCTGCTCAAGTCTGGACCTTTCAACGATGAAGACCGCCAGATCATGCGGGCGCACACCCTAATCGGGTCCAGCCTCCTTGCGGGCGGAGAATCTGAAGTGCTGCGGCTTGCGGAGACCATCGCCCTTACCCACCACGAACGGTGGGATGGCACGGGCTACCCCGCCGGAATGGTAGGGGAAGAGATCCCCATCGAGGGCCGAATCTGTGCCATTGCGGATGTGTTCGACGCTCTTGTCACCAAACGCCGGTACAAGGACGAATGGTCCACAGAGGATGCGGTCGAGGAACTGCGATCGTTGAGCGGCATCCAGTTCGATCCTCAGCTCGTGGCGTTGCTCGAGTTGAAGCTGCCAGAGATCGAGGCCGTTCGCGAGGCGTTCCCAGACTTCGAAGTCTGCAGCGTCCGCTATCAGCGCGCTGCATAGGCTCGCCATCTGAGGCCCGTGCTCCATGGTCTGCCGGGCCGACGGCTCTTCGCCCTCGCCGTTTATGCGAAACTAGTACGTTCATGGGAGATGGCGAGACCACCGTTCGAACCGTCGTCTGGGACAAAGCCCAGACGGTTCCGCGGCTGGTCGTCGGCCAGGTAGTCTCGGCCGCCCTTACGTGGACCCACGTGGTGGCGGGCAGCCGGGCGTCGGCAACCCAAGTGCTCGCCGAGGATTTTGGGTTCCATGAACTCGAAATCGAGGACGCGCTCTCTGAGGGCGAGCGGCCCCACCTCCATGAGAGCCCCGATCACCTGTTCTTCACGGTTCCGGCGGTCTCCGTTCGAGAGGAGAGGCTCTATTTCCAAGAAATTGGAATTTTCATTACTAAATCGAAGCTTGTGACCGTCTCCGTGGAGAGCTGCGACCTCCTGGAGACGATCCTGCAACGGATGCCCGAAAGGCCGTCAAACGGCACACGCACGGCTTCCAGGATTGCCCACGGCATTATCGACACGATCATCGACGACTACTACCCGGTCCTCGACCTTCTGGAGGAGCGGGCTGAGGACCTGGAAGCCGATGTGTTCGTCGGACGGCCGGTGGCCATCAAGGACCTCTTGCGGATCAAACGAAGGCTTTTGGAGCTTCGCCGCCGGCTGACTCCATTTAGGGACATCCTGAATGGCCTTTTGCGTCATGACGTACCCGTCATCGCGCGCGCCGACCACCCCTATTTCCAGGACGTCTATGACCACGTGCTGCGGGTCTTGGAGCGAGCCGACCTCAACCGCGACATCCTGGCCTCGGTGCTGGATGCCAACCTTGCCACCGTCAGCAACCGGCTGAACCAGGTGATGAAGGTGATGACGGCGCTGGCCACGATTCTCATGTCGGTGACCTTGGTGGCGAGCATCTACGGGATGAACTTCAAGTTCATGCCCGAACTGGGTTCGCCCTGGGGGTATCCGGGTGCTTTGATGGCGATGCTGCTGGTCGCGGGCGTGGAGTTTGTGATTTTTCGCAAGAAGGGGTGGTTTTAGAAGCCTTTTGGCAGCAGGCGCAGCGCGGTTTCGAAGAAGATAACAAGTCCTGTGGCGTCGACGAGCGTGGCGATGAAGGGCGCACTCATGACGGCCGGGTCGATGCCCACCCTCTTGGCGGCAATCGGAAGCAAACTCCCAACACACGCCGCCCACATGATGATGGCCGGCAGGGCGATGGCGACGGTCAGGCTGATCGGCATCCCGGAGCCCCAGAGCAAGGCGCGGCCAAACCCCACAACTCCCAGCGCCGAGCCGATGCACAGCGACAGGACAAACTCCCGCTGCAGAACCACCCATGCGTCGGCAGCTTTTATTTCGCCGATGGCAAGGGCGCGGGTGATGGTGGTGGTCACCTGGGAGCCCGAGTTTCCGCCCGCTCCGATGAGCAGCGGGATGAACACCATGAGTTGAGCCAGGGTCGTCTTGCCGCCCTCCTCCGCGACCCCGGTGTAGTGCCGGAGCACCATGGCCGTCAGGAACTCTGCCACGAACAGGATCATCAACCAAGGCAGCCGCCTGCGCACAAGCTGGCCGAGACCCAAGGACAAGTAGGGCTCTGCCGGGCCGATGACCGCGCCCATCGCCAGCACGTCCTCGGTTTCCGATTCCTGCAGAACCTCTTGCGCGTCGTCACCGGTGAAGAGGCCGACCATGCGCCCGGCCCAGTCGAGCACGGGCAAAGCGTAAAAGCCATAGCGGGACATCAAACGCGCCGCCTCTTCGGCGCTGTCTGTGGCTTTGCAGGTGACGAGGTCCGTGCGCATCAGCTCCCGTGCGGTCACGTCGGAAGCGGCTCGGATCGCCTTGCGCAGGCTGAAAACGCCCAGAACGTGCCGGTTGAGGTCCAGCACATAAAGGTCGTTGACCGTCTCGTACTTCTCGTCCGAAGCCCTGCGGATGTCGGCAAGAAGCTCCTTGACGGTCATGTCGGGCATGACCTCGAAAAAGCGCTCGGTCATGAGCTGGCCGACCGAGTCCTCCGGATACGACATCAGGCGCCGGATCTCTTCGGCGTCTTCTGTGGGGATGACCTCAAGCAGCGATTCAAACCGCTCGTCGCCGAGCTCTTCGCGCAGGTCCAGCGCGTCGTCCATCGGCAGGATGTCGAGATAATGGGCGAGGGTGGTGTCGGGAAGCTCCGCGACGAACTTGCGCGCCGTCTCGGTGGGCATCTCGACCAGCAGCTCCGAGGCTTGCTCGACGTCCAGCTTGCGCAGGATCGACAGGCCCTCGTCGAGCTCGATGCGGGAAAGCCCTTCGGCGAGGTCTTCCGCCTGGACGCCGACGAGCATTTCGCGAACGATCGAGGGGTCCTCGACTCGGCTCAGCGATTTGAGCTGCTCGATAAAGGTCGGTTCGTCGGCTCTCAAGGCGGCATCTCCAGTTCTGTCGTTCGCGGCGCGACGCTGCGCCTAGAACTCCTGCCGCCCTGGTGGGGATGGTTTATTCGATATCGGCTCTCGGGCGCCTTTGCCCGTGCTTGGGTGCTATCGAACGTCTACTGTCAGTCTCCATAGTGCGGCCTTTGTGGCGGGAATGTCTTGGGGTTTGGCGCGCGACTCCCGAGCTGTTGGGATTGGGAGAGGTTTGCCGGGAACATTGTAGCCCCCCTTCACGAGTGAGGTCAACCTTGGGATGGAGTTTGCAGTCCAGATGGACTGAAAGTCTTGAGGCACATAGAGGCTCACCGGGCACCTAGTCATGGCCAAGGCCGGTGGCGACGCCAAAGAAGAAAAGCAGGAGCAGGATCATTGATCCCAACATTGAAAGCGACATTCCTGTCGCCCACGCTTTTTGCCCGGAGGGCTGCAAGGCATCGAGGAATCTCGGGGCAAAGCTTCTTAGCGCAAGGGTATAGGAAAAATAGAAGACTATGGCGAGACCGAGAGCCAGGCCGTACTCTGAGTTCACTGATTCTGTTGAGTAAACACCGCGAGCGATCACGCCCCGGTTCAAACCGTAATCCGCGAGCCAAGTGGGAACCAAGGCGATCGCCGCTGACAGTACGTGTGCACCTGTCGTCGTCAAGATTGCAGGCCAAAGCCTCAGTCCAGATGCCATCGCAGAGCGGACCCCGACTCCGACGACGAGCGGCGTACTTATTGCCGCAAGGAATGCGATCCCCAGGAACCCGTCAAAGGAGTTTGAGACGGCGATCATCGGGGTTGTCTCTGGGAACTCATATCCCGTGATACTCCAACTCAATCCGCTTGGATCCGGTCTGCCCAAACCGGTCATTACAGAACACCCGTCCTCCCTTACACGTTACCTGCAGGAGGGTATCGCTCTTCCATTCAAGTTCGATCGGTTGGTCATGCCAAGCTTTGTCGATGGCGAAGACGGACTGGGAATGGATCGCCGTACCCCCATGGGGAACGACGCACAGGCGGTAGAAGACGGAGGTAGTAGCTCCGGCGTCGGAGGTCAGGATGACTGCGTCGACCGTCCGGTCAGGCGACGCGATGCGCTGGATCTCGTCCACAGCCACCAGAGGGCCGGACCTGTCCAAGGCAACCTTGAAAGCGGTCACCAACATGATCACAAGGACCAAGGCGATCAACGGACGCACAAACGGTCTGTTCAGAGGCTCTTCTCGGTCAATCAAGAATCGTATCCTGGCTCCAAACAAGCAAGAAGTTGAGCAGAAACGAGCCGAAGAGCAGCGCGTTTGTGAGGAGCAGCGCGTTCCTGTGCGCAAGCTGTCCCGGCTCCCTGCCCTTCGACGCCCGGATCGAAAGGCCCGAGCCAACCGCACAGACGGCAGCGGCAGCTACCAGCATAATGAGCGCGGCCTTCGTTCCAGCGTTTCGGACCATCTGCCCTTGGATGGGAGCGGCCCTATCGAGGATCGCGGCGATCAGAAGCACGGCAGCGAGAGCAGGCAAATTGGTGCGGGCGAAGTGCCCTGCGGCGGATCGCAAGGCTTCGCGGCCGCTTGAGTGCTTCCTTCCAAGCAGCCATGCTGCCAGGACGTAGACCGGCAGCAACACCGCCTGAGCCAGGGTGACGGAGGCTGCGCAATTGAGGAACGAATCCACGGCAATTGACGAGATCATATACCGTTCGTGACGGGTTGCCGGCTATCCAGGCAGCGACTCCGCTAGCCGCAGCAGAGAAGCGTCGTCCAGGTCGGCAAGATCCTCCAAGTACGAACCCCTCTGCAAGCGGCGAGGGCTGCCTTCCAGTGTTGAGGCAATCGAGGCGATCCACGGCTCGCAGGAACTCTGGACTGTGCCTACGGTGGCATCGTCGGCATCGATATGGAAGAGTTCCGGCTTGACACAGCGCTCCAGCGCACTTTGGCTATAGATCGCCATGTCGACGATTTGGCCACCTCCTGCAAAGAGCTTGGACCACTGCTCGGCCCGAAGCGCACATGGCTGCTGAAGGTCCTTGTGTGAATCAATCTCGGGGGCGATCTCGTTGAAATCCTCTGGAAGGTATGCCAGTTCGGTGAACAGCGATCTCCAAAGGGGACCGGCACCGAACCTCCCAGTAGCTTCGGCGATCCACTCTCCGCATGGCAGGTTCAACAGTCGATTCGCGGGATGTATCTCGATCCAATGGACCCTCCTTCTTCGCATATCCCATTGTGGACCGCTATCCGCGCTACCAGACTCAAGTAAGCTCCAGCGTGTTGACGGCGCGACTTTGGAGGCTGGCGATCATCGCGGGGGCAATTGCCGCCCTGGTGTGGCTTGGAGTCAGATATGTCCTTGTCCAGTTGAACCCGGTCTTGCTCATCAACGAGGACCCATCCGCAAAGGTGTTCGTCGACGGAAACCTGATCCAGTTTCAGCACGGGACCGCGATACTCCATCCGTGGAAGAACTCCTACGTCGTCGAGGTCCGATTCTCGAAGGGAGTCGAGATACGACGTATCCTCCCGTGGGACCCTTCTTCGGATTCAGGTGCAGTTTCCGTCAGCCCCACCGAAGTCCGCTTCGACTTCAAGAACACGAACCTTAAGTGACTGTTTCTGGGCTGTAGGCCGCCCCTTCAGGGCTTGCCCGTTTCCGGCAACTCAGCGTCCAGGGCTGCGCCCTTCGCTTCAACAGGTCGGCCCGATGGGCCTATGGGTACGATGCGGCGGTGAAGCGACGGAGGATCTGGATTGGGGTTGCCCTGATTGCGCTCTTCTTGCTCCTCGTTTGGCCGACGCCTTTCAGGTACGAGACCATCGACCGGTACATTCACATCCGCGAGAACCGACTGACAGGCTCAAGAGAGGCCTGGACGGTTTCCGGATGGGTTGATGCCGCTCGAGCCCTGGAGTGAGGTGATCGGGCCATGCTCATTGCCTCAATCGAGACTTATGGCACCCCACCCTGCCCTCCCCCGCGACAAGGGAGCGAGAGGCGCTCGGAAGGCTCAGGGGCGCAGGGGAAGGAGTTGGTTCGCGGGCTGAATCTCGATCCAATTGGCTGTATCAATCCTCACCGAGAAGACCATCCACATCTGTAAACCCGAAGCAAAGAACTGCCATTCGTACAGACTTCTGCAGTTCTTCAGCAGTGTTTACAGAGGTAACGCTGTGGATTTCGGCCCGATTCTCCTCGGGCCAAATGTGAACTTCGTCGACATTGAAGATTCCCGTCAACATCCCGATGTCCAGTTTGAAGATTTCGTCTATCTCCCTTTGTTCAGCTTCGGTCGCTGGCTCTTGAGAGTTGATCCAGATTCGGCTTCCTATAGGCGGAATTTGCTCAAGCTCAATATCCCTAACTAACGTGGCCTCGTCCAGTTCTTGGAGCTGCTCCTCGTGGGAATGCCCAGGCTCCCCCCAAAAGTTAACTTGAACATGTAGCGAGAATTGCATCTGCCAAGTCCCTCAAGTCAGGATCATACCGCTGTCCGGTACCCTTTCGAACGTTGGACGAGATCGTCGAGCGGTTCACCAAATGGGTTCAAAACAGGGGGTTGATTCCTCCTGGCGCGAGGGTGCTGGTGGGGTACTCCGGCGGGGCGGATTCGACGTGTCTGGTGCACTTGCTCTGGAGGTTGAAGGGGGATGTTGCTAATGGAGAGAATGGTGAGAATGGTGAGATTGGTGAGAATGGCGAGAGCGGTGAGAGCGGTGAGAGCGGTGAGATTCAATCCGGGCAACTCTCACAATTCTCACCACACTCACAACTCTCACCGCCCCCGTTTCCTTCTCGACCCCCCTTCACCCTCGTCGCCGCGCACCTGCACCACGGCCAGAGGCAGGAAGCCGATGAGGAACTCCTGAAGTGCGATGCGTTCTGCCAGAGTCTGGGTATCCCCTTCATGAGCGGCAAAGCCGACGTGCCCGAGATCGCACGGCTGCACAAGATCGGGCTCGAAGAAGCAGGCCGGCAGGCGCGCTATGCGTTCTTCGAGAAAGCGGCAAAACAGATGGAGTGCGACCTGATCGCGACAGCCCACACGCAGAGCGACTTGGTGGAATCCGTGCTCCTCAACCTGACGCGCGGAGCGGGTATGTCCGGCCTTGCGGGCATCCCCGAGCGCCGCGACAACGTCATTCGGCCCCTGCTCGGCTTCAGCCGCGCCGAAACCCGCGCTTACTGTGAGGAGCACGATCTCTGGTTCCACGACGACCCGGCCAACGACGACCTGGCGTTCTCTCGCTCGCGAATTCGGCTCAACGTAATGCCGGAGCTTGCGGCCTTGAACCCCAAGGTCGAGGAGGCCATTGCCCGCGCGGCCTCCGTGATGCGCGAAGAGGACGCCTTCCTTGATGGAGCCGCCGCGGCGGCGCTGGAGCAGGCTGAGACGCCGTTGAACGGAGCGCTTCGGTTCCTCACCCTCACCTGTGAAGCGGCCTTTCGCCAGTCGGATCTCCTCCACTTACCACAGGTCTTGCGCGTACGGGCGATCCGCTTGCTCTTTGAGGCTTTTGGCGGATCTGCGGATCACGATTTGAGCATAGAAACTTGTGAAGAACTATCACAATCGGTGCAAGGATCACGGACCGCCGAAGGAGGGACATCGGTTATCGAGTGGTCCGAAGGAACGGTTCATGCCCGCGCGCTTGAGGTGCTCGAGCCGTTTCGCTATCCTTTGGCCCATCCAGGCGAGACCGACTCTGAGGTGTTCGGCTGGAGGTTCGTCGCTGAGCCGACTGGCGAGGCGCCAGAAGTCCAGCAGCGAGACTCGCTGAGCATCGTTTTCGACCTTTCGCGGGTCAAGGGCAACCTCTTCTTCCGTCAAGCCGAACCTGGCGACCGGATCCAGCCGTTGGGGTTCGCCGGGCAGCGAAAGCTCTCAGACCTCCTTAGCGAAGCCAGTCTCACCCAAGCCGCCCGAAGGCGCCTTCCCATCGTGTGCGATCTGGCCGGGCCGCTCTGGGTGCCGGGCGTCTGCCTGGGCGATCGCGCCGCTCCTCAGAGAGGTTCATGGAGCTCAACAGGGCCAGACCAGGCAGCCATCGAGCAGGGTCTGAGCCAGAAAAGAGGACCTGTCGGGCATTTTTTGCGTCTTACCTTTGGGCCGATAATCCGATAGGCTTGGGAAACGCGCGCCCTCGATTGAACGTAGGCTAACTAAGACAGCGAAACGCTCACGGAGAACGTTTGAACAAGACCGCACGCAACCTTTTCGGATTCCTGGTGGTGCTCCTGCTCGCCATGGCCCTTTGGAACCTCATGGGCACGGGCTCAGGGCTCATGGCGGGCGAAAGGCCCATCCCCCTAACCATGTCCCAGCTTTTGGCGAAGGCGGACCAAGTTGAGGCGGCCGAGTGGGCTAGCGGCCAGGTCACCGGCACGTTCAAGGAAGACCATAAGAAGTTCGTGACACAGGTGCCTCCTGAGAGCACTCAGATTTCCTCGAAGCTCTTCGATGCCTTGCTTGAGAAGGGCGTTCTGGACTACAAAGGGCCGGGCGCAGGCGCAACGATTCTGGGCCTTTTGGGCATCCTCGCGGTGCCGATCATGGTCCTTCTCATGATCTGGTTCTTTGTTTTTCGCCCGATGCAGATGGGCGGGAACCAGGCGATGAGCTTCGGGCGCAGCCGGGCCAAACGCGTGGGCGAATCCACACCCAAGATCACGTTCGACGACGTGGCGGGAATCGACGAGGCCAAGGAAGAGCTTTACGAGATCGTGGACTTCCTCAAGAACACGAAGAAGTACACGGCTCTCGGCGCGAAGATCCCGAAGGGAATCCTGCTCACGGGACCTCCGGGCGTTGGCAAGACCCACTTGGCCCGGGCGATCGCTGGGGAAGCGGGTGTACCGTTCTTCCATATCAGCGGATCGGACTTTGTCGAGATGTTCGTTGGCGTCGGTGCGGCGCGTGTGCGCGATCTT
Source organism: Armatimonadota bacterium (assembly GCA_016223145.1). NCBI lineage: Bacteria > Bacillati > Armatimonadota > Armatimonadota bacterium. Next base: position 70,602 of record JACRPN010000010.1, read on the forward strand.
TTTGAAACGGCCAAGGCCCACCGCCCGAGCCTTATTTTTATCGACGAAATCGACGCCGTGGGGCGCCAGCGCGGCGCGGGTCTTGGCGGTGGCCACGACGAACGCGAGCAGACCCTAAACCAACTGCTAGTTGAGATGGACGGTTTCGACCCGAACAGCGGCGTCATCATGATCGCGGCCACCAACCGGCCGGACGTTCTAGACCCCGCGCTGCTGCGTCCGGGCCGTTTCGACCGCCACATTGTGGTGGACGTGCCCGACGCGAACGGCCGCGAAGCGATCCTCAAGATTCACGCCAAGGGCAAACCGCTCGAAAGCAATATCGACCTGAATGCCATCGGGCGAAGGACGCCTGGCTTCACGGGCGCCGACCTCGCAAACATGCTGAACGAGGGCGCCTTGCTCGCCGCGCGAAGAAACCACTCCAAGGTCCGGCAGGACGACTTGGAAGACGCGCTGGACCGAACGATCGCCGGTCCCGAACGCAAGAGCCGCATCATGAGCGCCAGCGAGCGCAAGATCATCGCCTATCATGAGGCGGGCCACGCCGTAGTAGGTGAGCTTCTAGAGCACACCGATCCTGTTCACAAGGTAACGGTCCTCCCGCGCGGCATGTCTTTGGGATCCACCTGGCAGCTTCCGATTGAGGACAAGCACCTTATCTCCAAGCAGGAGCTCATCGACGACATCACGGCGCTTCTTGCAGGCCGGGTCGCCGAGGAGATCGTGTTCGGCGAGGTGACCACTGGTGCGAGCAACGACTTGGAGCGCGTGACGCGCATCGCCCGGGCCATGATCTGCGAATACGGCATGAGCGAGAAGCTTGGGACGCTTTCAATCGGCAAACGCGGCCACAACCCGTTCCTCGGCCGCGATTACACGATGGATGAGCGCAACTACTCCGAAGACGTCGCTAGGATGATCGACGAAGAGGTCCGGGAACTCGTCGACCGATGCCATCGCCGTGCTCACGACATCTTGACCCAGAACCGATCCAAACTCGATGCGATCGTGGACGCCTTGTTCGAACGCGAAACGCTCGACCGGGAAGAGTTCTTGGCCGTCCTTCAAGGCCGGGAACTGCCGCTCAAGAAGGTGCCCAGTTCGCCCCAGCCCGAGTTGGAACTTGACCCTGGGCACGAGGCTCCCAAGAGTGGGAAGGCGAAGCCCAAGCCACAACTGGAGCCCGGCACGGCGCAAGCCTGAACGGTCAACGCAAGAGGGGTCGGCGAGATGCGCCTCGCAGACCAGTCTTGCTTGTCAAACCTAACTCAGCAGAAGGACGCCGGAAACCGTGACTAAAGAACGCTAAGCGGGCGTCTACAAAATGGGTTCGCTGGTTCAAATACCATGCTATAATCCCTCTCAAGGCCATGGCCCAGGTTATGGACGTGCAAGCGACATTTCAGCGGGGGTTCGACTTTCGATGCGAAGGTCGGTATGCCGAGGCGCGTGCGGAATTTCAGAAGGTCCTTAGCGAGGATCCGGCACATGCCGACAGCCGTTGGCAGCTCGGATTGATCCAAGGTTTCGAGGGTGACTTTGACGGTTCGCTCGAAACGTTGACGTCAGTGGTCGGTGGACATCCGAACCACGTGAAGGCGCGTTACGACCTCGCGATGACCCAGATGATGCTTGGGATGCTCGACGAAGCGGCTGAGAACTTCAGGTCGGTTTTGCGGCTGGACCCGAGCCACGAGGACGCCGCCAAGCAGCTGAGCTATTTCGGGGGCTAAGCGAGCCACGAGCTGAGAGGCGCTACGATCGCAGCGAGAAGAGGTACGCAAGCCCCACAACGGCCGCGACCGCGAAGACCAGCACGATCATCCAGGAGAGCTCGCCGAACAGGTCTCCAAGGACGGCGTCATCCAGTTTTGACCAGATTCCATGGGGTCGGCTCGCTCGGTTGCTCTTACGTTTCATGAGGCTGCTTGTGTCTCCGAATCACCGGCGGCCCAAGTTCCGGTCCAATCTTCCGATTGCCATCATAACCCATTGGTTCCAATTTTCGTTTGCGAGAGACGGTAAGGGGCACGAAAAACACCCATTTCCGTCACGATTGCTGTGATCAGATCGGCGGGCGTGACGTCAAAGGCGGGATTGTAGACCGGACAGCCGGCCGGGGCCGCGGCCGCCGAATCGAAGTGCGTTAGCTCCTCGGGCGATCGCTCCTCTATTGGAATCCCGTCCCCGCTTTCGAGCGAAGGGTCAAGGGTCGAGGACGGGGCGGCAATGACAAACGGAATCCCGTGGTGGTGCGCCAAGACCGCCAGCGAATAGGTTCCGATCTTGTTGGCGGTATCACCGTTTGCAGCGATGCGGTCCGCGCCGGCAACGGCCAGGTCGATTCTGCCCGCCCGCATCAGCGAAGCCGCCGCGCCATCGGCGATCGAATGGAAGGGAATGCCGTCCTGCAGAAGCTCCCAGGCGGTCAACCGCAGACCCTGTTGCCGGGGCCGCGTCTCGCAGGAATAGACGTGGGCTACTCGCCCCGCCTCATAGGCGGTTCGGATGATGCCAAGCGCCGTGCCGTGCCCAGCGGTGGCCAGGCCACCGGTGTTGCAGATCGTGAGGATGCGCGCCCCTTCCGGCACGAGGCTCAGGCCGTTCGCGCCGATTCGGCGGTTGCACTCCAGGTCCTCCGCCTCGATAGCGTGCGCCTCTGAGAGCACGGCGCCGGACTCCCAGACCCCAAGCGAAGAAACGCGATCCAACGCCCAACCCAGGTTGACGGCGGTGGGCCGGGTTTCAAAAAGAAGCTTGTGGGCGGCGGTTTGGTCCATCCCGTCCCGCGCGGCCAGCGCCATCCCATAGGCGGCGGCGATGCCGATGGCTGGCGCTCCCCGGACCGCCATTTCGCGGATGGCGTCGGCCACCTGCTCGACGGTGGAGAGCTCTAGCCAGACCTCGGTCCCTGGCAACAGGCGCTGATCCAGAAGTGCGAGGTATTCCCCTTTCCACTCCATCGGCCGGATCATCGGAGAAGATACTACCTTGGACATCCATGGACAATTGGGGAGCCTAAACCACGGCTTCCTTGCTGACCCGAACATAATCATTGCAGCCCATGGATGCCATCGAGTTGATCGCAAGGAGGCGCGACGGAAAGCGCCAGTCGAAGGAGGAGCTCCGAGCGATCGCGTTCGGCGCGGCTTCCGGCAGCATCCCGGACTACCAGTTGGCTGCTTGGCTCATGGCGGCCTACTTGAACCCACTCACCGATGACGAAACGGCCGATTTGACCGTTGCGATGGCGGAGAGCGGCGCCCTATTGGACCTTTCGAGGCTGCCGCAGCCCACGCTCGACAAACATAGCACCGGCGGGGTCGGGGACAAGACCACGATCGTCCTGCTTCCGCTCTTGACGGCTTGCGGCGTCACCATGGTCAAGATGAGCGGGCCCGGGCTCGGCATCACCGGCGGCACGGTGGACAAGCTTCAGTCCATCCCCGGCTTCCGCATGGACCTTTCGACTCACGAAATGGAGCAGCAAGCGGCCCGGATCGGCATCGCCATCACGGGACAGACTCCCGACCTCGCACCGGCAGACAAGGCGCTCTACGCGCTCAGAGATGTGACCGCCACCGTGGGCTCCGTGCCGCTCATCGTATCGAGCATTCTCTGCAAGAAGCTGGCGGGAGGCTCGAAGAACGTCGTGATCGATCTCAAGTGCGGGTGCGGCGGCTTCATGCCGGACCTGGAGCATGCGCGCGAACTGGCGCTGGCGCTCATGGCCACGTCGGGCCGCATCGGGCTGAACCTCAGAATCGCCATCACCGACATGGACCAGCCGCTGGGGGTCGCGGCGGGCAATGCCCTTGAGGTCAAAGAAGCGATCGCCACCCTTCGGGGAGTGGGCCCGCCGCGTTTCGCTGAGCACTGCCTGACGCTGGCCTCGCTTGGCTTGATGGCTGTTGGCAAGGCCTCAAGCGATGAGGAAGGGCGCCGGATCGCCGATGAGGCGATCCGCTCGGGCAGAGCGCTGCAGAAGGCGCAGGAATGGGTCCTTGCTCAAGGGGGAGACGGCAGGATCTTCGCGGATGAAGACTGGTTGCGGGCACCGATTCGCGCGGTTGTGCCCGTTAATGGAGAAGCCGGGGCCGTGGCCAGGGTCTCGGCGCGCATCGTGGGCCAGGCCGTGGTCGATCTTGGCGGCGGACGCAAACGCAAGGGGGATTCAATAGACCCCAGGGTTGGCATTAGGACATTGATTGAAGTGGGCAGCCGAGTCGCGCCAGGACAGCCGCTCTTTGAAGTGCACGCGGCCGATGAGGCCTCGGCGCGAGAAGCCGCTGATGCGCTGAGGGAAGCCGTGTTTGTGGGTCAAGGGCCTGTTGGTCCCGTTCACCCCTTGCTCGAGGTGATCGGCGGGTGATCGTCGGGGTGGCCGCTATGGCCCTGGCGTGCCTTGGCCAAGCATCTGCACCGGCTAGCCAGCGGCTGCTCGACTTTGCGATTCGTTCGTGGGCGGCGACCCCAAAGATGGAGATCGAGGACGCCTACAAGTGGCTGTTTCACGCCACGCAAGGCGGCGAGCACGCTGTGCTCGATGAGGAAGGACCCCGGCAGTGGCTGGACTCCGAATGGCGCGGGTTGGCTGCCCCGAGCCCTGGCGAACCCGAGGCCGTGGCTCTCGATCCAAATGGAGGGTTATTAAGGGTGAACCTTAGGCCCTATCGAACCGGGGGCGGGGATCGCGAGATGCTGCTGGCAGTCTTTGTGGAGTCGGCGAGACGATTCCGGGCGGACCGGAGGAGCTTTCGAAGCGTTTGGGACCTTCTGGGCGTGACGCTTAAGAGACGATCTCTCCTGCGCCTCAGCCATTGGGACTGGAAGCAGCTGGACCTACGGTGCGTCAGGCTCGGCTATCCGGCCATCGGGCATTCCGCTGCCTACATTCGGACCTACCGGCCGGCCTACCGTGTGGTGCTGGGTTCGATGTGGGTGACGCGGGCGGCTTTTCGCCCGTGAGTCTTTGATACAGTTCGACTCGCCGGAGAGCGTCCCCAATGTCGGAGTCGTACCCAGACGAGAGGTCACTTTTCCGATCCAGCGCACCGCCTCCCAGAGCCCCGATCTTTGAAAGATATCAAAAAATCCCCAAATTCCTTCTCCTATCTGGGCAGGACTATCGTATGATGGTAGTTATTCTCACCGGTCTCCGGTGAGGCACTGCTATTGCCCCGTTTGGGGCCCTGAAGGGAGACGACAGATGAATACCGTACAGCGAAGCCTGCGCACGATTGGGTGCGCCATCGTAGTTGCCGTGGCCTTTGCCCCAGCGAACGGGCAGGAGGTAATCGCAGGTCTTGACCACTGGACCACCGTATCCCCGGTCACACTTCCCCTTGACGGAGTCGGCCCCATCGACTTTTGTGGCGCGCCGATTTCACCGACGCTCGGCTCGACCGACACGATCGTACAGAGATCGGGGTCGCTGGACCTTGGCTCTGGGCCCTCGACCGTTCCGATCGAGCTTGTCGCGCTTTCACTCACCAGCTGCCAGCCGATTACCGCGGACTTCGGTGGCGGCGCCATGCCTTGGGACGTGAAAGCGACCGTACTGCCTGGGGCTTCGGGCGGCTCCATGACCATCCGAAAGACGCATGCCAACGGCGGGACCTTCGACTCGCAGTTCTTCGTGAGGCCCACCTTCTTGTTTACCCAGGTCGGCAATCCGATCGTGACCCACGTGATCGATACCCAGACATTCACGTTCTTTTCGCTCGGGCGGCCTTGGTCTTGCATTCCGGAGTCGAATATGTTGCTGGTTCCCGGCCCCGACCCCGATCCGAACGCGAATTTCCATGTGGGCGCGCCTGCGAACCATTGGGATTTCTTCCCACCGGGAACGGTGCCGTTTGCGGGCAGCGCCGCGTGGAACATGCACTTGACAGTCGTCCCAGAGCCTTCAGCGCTTGCGGGGCTGGTGCTGGCGATTGGGATTCTGATCCGGCGCAAGCGTTAGGGGGGGTGACGGCCGCATCCAAGCTGCGGCCGGTGCCGCCCTTGGGGACCAGCGTCAATAAGTTCGGTGTCCGCGGGCTTGGATGCCTCCACCGCGTCCGAGGTGGAGGCTTTGAACCTGGCCAGGCGCCGTGGAATGCCCCCGCCCCGGAACAGGTGGAGGCATCTCCCACTCATTGACCTCGCTCCTTGAGTGGAGCGAAAGTGCCCCGTGGCATGGGGCACTCCCGCCGCGTCCCGCTGGGCTCGGACGGGAGGCGAAGGTGGGCCGCCAGCCCATTCGGAGCTCGGAAGTGCCTTTCAACATCCTGGCGCCTGGAGTGCAGAAGTGGCAGTTCACGGATGGGATCTCGAAGAAGCTCAAGAGCGGAGAGGTCAGCCTCGCGCTCCTCTATAGCCCCGAGAAAAACGTCTCTGGAATGAACCCCTTGGCGCCTTCACAGAAGATCACGCTAGGCATGCGACAGTTCGAGATCGAAATCGGCTATTCGAAGCGCTACTGATCACAACGACGTGCAGACGTACCCAGGGCCCTGGGTACGTCTGCACCGGGACGCTCACACACAAGGTTTGGTGGAGGTAAGGGGATTCGAACCCCTGACATCCGCCTTGCAAAGGCGGCGCTCTCCCGCTGAGCTATACCCCCACGGGTCGAGCAGGATTATACCGGGCGTCCGTCCACCCCATAAGGAGGACCGACGGCCGGGCGCCCCATGCCCGTTCACTTAGGCCGCCAGCCACAAATCACCCGGTCTCGACTTCATCGGGATCGTCGATTCGCCAGCGCTCGCGGCCCTCCCCCCAGCGGGAAGGAGTGGCTCAAACCCAATCGGCTATGGCACGCCCGCGCCTAAAATTATCGGCGACGGCGGCAAAAAGCCAACAGGCCGATCCCGATCACGGCAAGGCTTGAGGGTTCAGGCACGATGCCAAAGCCCATGTTGTCGAAGTAGCCGTCATTGTTGACGGAGGACAGCCTGCTGGAAAACACCATGCAGTCGATCGTGCTCGAGTTGCCACGCGATATCGGTGCAGCCAGACCCGCGACACCGTCCACATAGACCTGGAGCGTGTTGGGTCCGATCTCCATCCGGAAGTGGGTCCAGTCGGTAGTCCGATTGGCGGCCTGGTCCAACACGAACCAGCCACCGTTGGCATAGCCCGCAAAGGCCGTTCGGACTTGCCACTTGCTGCCGTTGCTTCCAGTGCTTACGTTGCCAGAGGCGTCGATCATGTTCGTGGTGGCGTTGTAGGCCCCCATGGCGAGTAGCTGCTCCAAGCTTCCCGAGAGGAACGCGTCTCCCGAATAGGAGCGAATCTCGGCGTAATGGCGGTTGTTTCCGCTCGCGGCGCCGAGCTTCATATAGAAGTCGAAGAACAGGGGCTGAGCGGCGCCTGTCGATGTGAAGTTCGCATACCGGCCGTTGACTACGCCGGACGTTGTGGACCCTGACATTCTAGCCGCGAAGTTTCCCTGATAGACGACCGAGTTCTGCACGCTGCCGGGGTCGGTGCCCGAGCCTGTCGTGCCGTCCCAATTGGAAAAGTCGCCCGTCTCAAAATCGTCGAAAAAGACAAAGCTAGCGGGGCTTGCCGCAGCGACACAGGCGGCACTTAGCGCAAAGATCAACCTTCTCATAAACCCTCCAGGCTCACATTTGAGCCTGACGATCCAAACTGGCCTGCACATTTGCGAGCCTGATCGCCTCTATGATTCTATCAGCGGGCGCTCTCTTTGGGGGAGCCGAGCGGGCCGTTCTAGTAGCTTTACCGGGTGGCAGGATGCCCAGATGCGGTCCATCGGCCACCGCCATCCCCGGCGGCCGGGCCTACTGCCTCTTCGTTCGCGCCATCGTCACATTGAGCTCAAAAACGCCCTCAAAGGTCACTTTTGACTCCGCTTTGAAACAACGTCCGGTGGCGACTTCGATCCAGTTCGTCCCGCTCGCCCTACCGGGCGTTGGCGTGTCCTCAGGAGAGAACTCGACCTGGTACTCGATCTTCGCGACCTTCACGCCCTCCATCTCGGCGAACTCGACGAGCTTGCCCTTGCCCTTGATTGTTGCGGCCTTGTTGCTGTTCTTCCAGTCGATATCGAAGGCGTCGCCAGCTTTGAGCGGCTTGCTCGGCATGATCTGTGAGAACGCTCCAAAGGTGTAGACCCATCCCGCATCATTGGTCGGGAGGTCGTCTGGGAGCCCCATTCCATCCAGAGTCGTCTCGAACGGATCGACTTCCTGGGACTGATCCGCTCCTCCCATGGCGATCTGAACCTGGCTCAGGCTCAGCGTCGCGCTGGCTTTGCCGTTGTCTGCGATCTTGACCACCTTGTAGGTGTAGCGCGCGGAAGCCGACAACTCGTTGCCCTGAAGCTGGCCCTTGACCTTTACGTCGTAGCTATTCGTCTCATCTTTTTCGTAGCTGCGCTTAAGCGCGGCATCTTGCCACGCGCCTAGCGCGAACACAGACAAGGTCATAGCCGCGATCGGGAACGTTGCCTTTCGTGCGTTCATAGTCCCCCTGCCTTAGCCTTGATCGGCTTTACTTTGTAGGCAACCTCGGTTCCGTCGGGCGCGCTCAGCGTGCCTTCGGATCGCACAACGTTGCCTTTCTCGTCGATCCATGAAGTTTGAGTGACCTTGACAGGTGTGGAATCTTGGTCCGAGACCAACTCCAATTCCATAGCGACCTTCGAGGTCTTCACGCCGCCGGTCTCTTCAGAGGCGGCCAACCGGACCTTACCTTTGATCGTTGCCGTCTTTTTCTCGTTGCTCCACTTGAAATCGACAGCTTCGTTGGCCTTGGCCGGAATCTCGGGAGAAAGCCATCCGAGGGCCGCAAGCGAGTAGATCGCTTCAGCTTGATTGAGGGGCCAAGTGTCGGGCATCCCCATGCCGTCGAGAGTCGTGTCGATCCCGTCAACTTCCATGGGTATGTCGCCACCATTCATCAGGATCTTCAGGTCCTTTAGGTCCATATGAACGGTGGCCCTGTTGCCTTCCAGAACCTTGGTGACCTTGTAGATGACCGAACCGGATGCATCGATCTTGCCGCCGCCCGTCTCGGCGGTCACCTCAATCTGGACGCCGCCGGATTCATCCACCTTGTAGGCTCGCGGCGCTTTCGCGGCCTGTTGCGGCGCGAACCCAACCAAGAGCGCCGTCAATCCAAGGGCTGCCTTTGCCAAAAACGTTTGCATTCTCGTAAACCTCCTATCGTGCAAGGGTTGTACCTTGCCTTGAGAGGCCGGGTTGCATGCTGGCGAGCGTCCGGGACGAAAGGCCCGGACGCCCTGGCCAGGGGAAGTGGCCGTCACTTCGAACAGGACTTCAAGAAGCTCGCGACGTCCTTGTGCAGCTTGTTGAGCGAGGCGTCGTGGATGTACATCATGTGCCCGGCCTCGTATTCGCCGGTGGAGATGTTGCCCGTGAGCTCCGGGTCGAGGCCCATGTGCGCGACCGTGTATTTCGTTGCGAAGTAGGGCGTCGCCAGATCGTAATAGCCACTCGCGACGAAGACCTTCATGTGCGGGTTCTTGCTGAAGGCGCTCCGCAGCGACTCGCTGGTGTCGGTGTAGCCTTCCGCCGAGCTGCCCCAATCCCACTTCTCTGAGAGTCTGGTGCCCCAGGCGGAGACCAGATAGGGGACGTCCGTTTTGTATCCGAGCGTTCGGCTGACGTAGTCGTTGAACATCGCCGTGTAGGGCGGGCGGATCGCGGTCATGCTCGGATCGTGCTCAGGCACGTCTCCGGTGCCGATCGGGTCGATGCCTTTGAAGCGGCTGTCGAGGCGGCCAACTGTTCGCTTCTCCTTGCGCAGAAGCTCCTTGCAGAACCGGTGGATCTGGATGCGCAAGTCCGCTTGGTCGATGTAGTCTCGGCTGAGGCCGGTAAGGCGGCTTAGCTTGGCGATGGCGCGCGATCGCTCAGCGCCGGTGAGGCGGTTGCCCTTGGCGAGGGCAAGCACATAATCGCCCGAGGCGTAGGCCTCTGCTTCGGCCAGTGCCTTGCCGAGATCGCCTTGAAGGTCCTTCGGGAGCCGCTTGTGATACCAAGCGGTCGCCGTGTAGGTCGGCAGGAAGAGCACATAAGGAAGGTCGTTCCCCTTGTGGAAGCGCGCGGTCTGCATGTTCAAGATGCTGCTGACCAGGACGATTCCACTGAACGCGATGCCCTTCTCCAGAAGGTGCCCGGAGAGCCCGGCGGCGCGCGTGGTGCCATAGCTCTCCCCGACCAGGAACAGGGGCGAGGCCCAGCGCTCGAAACGGGTGAGGAACAGCCGGATGAACTCACCAACCGACTCGATATCGCCCTTTACGCCCCAGAACTTCTCGCCGAGGCTCGCTTTGGCGGGGCGACTGAAGCCCGTTCCCACGGGATCGATGAACACCAGGTCGGCGTCCTTGAGCCAGGTGTAAGCGTTGTCCTCAAGCTGGTAGGGAGGGGGTGGGAGGCTGCCGTCCGGGTTCAAAACAGCCCGCTTGGGCCCCACCGCGCCAAAGTGCAGCCAGATCGAGGAACTGCCTGGGCCACCGTTGAACGAGAACATCAAGGGCCGATTTGAGGGCTCAGCGGCGGCGCCCTTCTTCGCGTAATGCACGAAGAACACCCCGGCCTCGACCTCTCCGGTCTCGTTCTTGAGCGGCAGCATGCCGGTGGTGGCGGTGTATTCCAGCTTCTTGCCGCCGATCGAGATGCTGTGCTCGGTGATGATGGGAGCTTGATCCACCGTCAGGGGGATCTTCGGCTCGTCGTCCTTCTTCGGTTCTTGAGGGTTGGGCACGTCTTCGGGCATGGTGGAAGTATACGGGAGCCTGAAAAGTTTGCGCCTTGGCGCAATAGAGGCAGCCCCACGGCCTTACCGCGTCGATTCGCGTTCGACCAGCTCAAGGGTATAGATCGACAGTTCCGAGGGCCTCCTGCCGTTCTCGATGCGCTGCAGCATCAGCCGCCAAGCTTGCTCGATCACCTTGTCCAAGGGGATCCGGATCGTCGAGATGGGCACCACGTACTCCTCCGACTCGGGATAGTCGCCGAATCCCCAGACCTTGCACTGTTCCGGAATCCTGACCCCCGAGGCCAACAGCGCCCGACCCGCGCCGATGGCCAAAGGGTCGGTGAAGCAGCAGAACGCATCGGGCGCGCCGTGGGTGGCGAGGTATTCGTGGACCGCTCGTTCACTTGCCCAGCTGGATTCGCCGGAAGCACCGAGCAGTTCAAGAGGAAGTCCAGCCGCCTCCATCGCCTCGATATAGCCGCGCCTGCGCTGTTCGCGTGGAAACTTCTCCAGCACCCAGTCCAGCGACACGTGAACGATCCTCCTGCAACCCCTTGCGATCAGCCGCTCCGTCGCCAGTTTCGCCGCTCCGGCGAGGTCCCACGTGACCGAATCGGAGTTTTCGAACTGTTGAAAGCCGAGCACGATGACGGGAACGTTGCTTCCTCCGGGCATCGAACGGAGCGACTCCACGGCCTTTTCGGAGTCTATGGCAATCACGGCATCCACGGGCCACATCGTGGGGGGCCTGCCGCCGGGCGTCAGGGCTTCGGCGGTGTGGAGCCCTGAGATCATGATCTCGTAGCCTGTTTTCCGCGCTTGCAGGTCGATCTGGTGCAGCATCCGCAGGTAGTTCGGCACCATGCGGTCGATGGGCAACCACACGCCAATCACATTCGTCTTGCCGCGCTTCATCGCCTGCGCGAGCCGGTTGGGCTGGTAGCCCACGCGCTCGGCGGCAGCACGGACCCTTTCGCGCGTGGAGTCGGGGAGCCGGACCGAGAGGTTGCCGGACATCACATGTGAGGCGGTCTGAACGGAAACGCCGGCTTCACGGGCAACATCGCTCAGCGTAACCCGCTTTTGTGGCTCCCTCTCATGCTCCATGGCAATAAGAGCCACTTTACCAGGTTCAATCGAACTCAATTTCAAAGTGGCTGGGAAAACGGAGGTGGCCGGTTGATGCGCACCTGTTCCCATGCGTTTCCCATCGTCGACGCGCTCCTTTTGGCGCGATCGGGAAAGCTCGACGAAGTCACTCGCGACGGACCCGGTCCTTGGCAGATGAAGGGTGACTTGGCGGCGCTGGGCCATGGATTCGGCCCTGGCGTGAGCCGGGAATCCTCCAAATCCTCGAAATCCTTAGCCACTTCTGGATTTTGAGGACTTTGGGACTGCATCTCTGGCTGCATTGGCGCCGTGATGTCTTTCCAAGCTGGTCCCCATGCAAAAGGGAGGTGAGAGGCGGCATGGTGTCAACCAGGCTTAGCAGATGTCGGACGTTCAACGCGAGGCCTCGATATTCAACCCACGAAGTGGGTAGCCACACAACAAGAAAGTTAACGGCAGTTAGGGCTCACACAAAAGGGGCCACGCAGTGGCCGGCCGCTTGGGAATTTGCGGGTCGCCCTCCGGCCAAGCTCGTCGTACGTGTACGTCGTGCGGTTTCCAAGCTGGTCGACCTCGGCTGAGAGCTCGGAGCGACTTGTGTAGACCATGGTGATGATCCCGCCGCCAGAGCGTTCCTGGCAACATACAGTAGCCGCGAGCATGCTTGGTGGACTGCCGCTATTGCCGTTACCGCCACTGGCCACGCAGTGGCCCGCCGTACGCTCTAACATGCTCAAGAAG
>JACRPN010000013.1:0-59871 GCA_016223145.1 Armatimonadota bacterium
ATGAGGCTCATCGCGATGTGGTTCGCCCACTCCAAGCCTGACGTCATGAGCAATGCCTTCAGGAGGCTGCAGCTTGTTTCCTCGGCCCTCATGGCGTTTACACATGGGCAGAACGACGCCCAAAAGAGCATGGGGATCATTACCCTTGCCTTGCTGAGTGGCGGCTACATCACCGGCGACCACATCCCAACATGGGTCAAGCTGAGCTGCGCGATCGCCATGGGCCTTGGAACGGCCGCCGGAGGATGGCGGATCATTCACACGGTTGGCCAGAAAATCTCCAGGCTCGAACCCGTTCACGGGTTTGCCGCCGAGACAACCGGCGCCGCCGTGCTCTTTACGACGGCCCATTTCGGGATGCCGGTCAGCACCACTCACACGATCACGGCCTCCATCTTCGGAGTCGCTTCCAGCAAGAGGCGTTCGGCCGTCCGATGGGGCGTTGCGCGCAATGTCGTGATGGCCTGGGTCATCACCTTCCCCGCTTCCGCCGCCGGCGGAGCGATCAGCTACTGGATTCTCAGCAGATTCTTGGGCGCGTAGCCGGATTCGCCGAGGTATAATGAGCGTTCCGCCAGAGCGGCGTGTTTCGCCCTGCCGGAATTCAAGACGGACCAATAGCAGCTTATGGCCACCTATCGCGGAAGAAAAACGGACATCAGCCGACGCGTCGGCTTCAGTATTTGGGGCGATCCCAAGTGCCCCAGCGGCAAGCGCCCCTACCCCACCGGACAGCACGGCCCCAACATGCGGGAGCGCCGGCAATCCGAATACGGCGAGCAGCTCTTGGCCAAGCAGACGATTCGCCGGTACTACGGCCTTCTTGAGCGGCAGTTCCACAACACCTTCGTCAAGGCGCAGCGCATGCACGGCAACTCAGGCCTTAACTTCCTGAGGCTTCTCGAAATGCGACTTCAGACCGCCGTTTGGCGACTCGGCTACGGACGCACGGTCTTTCACGCCCGCCAGCTCGTCACGCACGGGCACATCACAGTGAACGGTAAGCTCGTGGACGTTCCCAGCTACACCCTAAAGGTCGGCGATGTCGTTGGCGTGGCCGATAACGAGACCGCCAGAAAGATCGCCCGCCTCAGCCGCTATGAGGGTGCAGCGGTTCCCGCCTACTTCGAGCCCGACGTGCCGAACATGAACGGAAAGCTGATCTCCTTGCCCGAACGCGAGGACTTCCCGAAGTTCTTCCAAGAGCAGCAGGTCGTCGAGTTCTACGCGCGATAATCTGGTCCCTGGTCTAGCAAAGCGGGCGTATTCCTCAGGAATACGCCCGCTTCATTTATAGGTGTAGCCGCAGACCCTTCAGCCTGCGCTTTCCTTCCTCAAGATCTTGGCGGCTTCAGCCCGTGCCCGGACACCGGCTAAAGCCGGCGGCTACAGATGGCCCTTGTCAAGCCAATAAGGACAACCTAAGCCAACTCGGGCTTCTCTTCCGCCGCATCGAGCGCCGCGTCCTCTCCCGTCCGCCTCTCCGGAAGGAAGAGCCGCACCAGATACGCAACAACAACCAAAGCTCCCAAAGCCACCACGACCGAGGGGCCCGTCGGCCAGTTTCCAGTCCCGGCAGCCTCTCCCATCGCCATCCCTTGGAACCGCAGGTCCGGCGCAAAATAGGAGATGAGCAGCCCTCCAAAGGACCCCAAGACCCCCAACGGGATCGCCAAGGCCGCCGCAACTCCGATTCTCTCGACAAAGAAGAACGCGATGACCGCCGGCATCACGAGCCAAGTGAACACCAGCAGCACCCCCGCCACCTTGACCGAAGACGCCACCATGAACCCCAGCAGCGCATAGAAGGCGAAGTCGAGCAGCACACCCTTGAAGTTCAGGCTCTCCTGCTTGCTCAATGTGAGCGCCGAAATGGGCCTCCAGAGCAGCAGCAAGACAGCCAGGATCGAACCAAAAGTGGCCGCGTAGCCCAGGTGCTGGGAGGACTTCACAAACATGATGTTGCCGGTAAGAATCTCTTTGAGCTCCTCGTGGCCATGCCCGGATGGGTCGAACTCCAGGACGATGATGGAGGCCGCCGTCGTCAGCACGTAGACGATGCCGATGATCGCCTCGTGAGGAACCTTCCCCAACCGAAAGCGGCTCAGCGAAATGAGCAGCGCTCCCAGTAGCGCAAAGACCACGGAATACTCGTAGGCAACCGTTGACGCGGCCTCATGCCCCATGGCGATGGCCAGAGACATGCCAAGAGCCGCCACCTGGGCCACCGCTAGGTCGATGAAGATGAGCCCCCGCCGCACGATGTGTACGCCGAACAATGTGTGTACCGGGACCATGATCAGGACCGCAATCGCCGCAGGACCCAGAATGCTCCAGAACCCCATGAGCTATTTCCCCAGCGCCGAGGCCACCCTCGACACGATGGTATCGAATAGGCCGATATAGTCCTTAGCTGCCGGGTCCTGGCCCACGCTGCCAGGCGCTACGACCAGCGTCGCCCCCGTCCGAGACTTAACGAACTCGCCGTTCTTCGTCGAATAGAAGGGCTCCTGCAAGATCAACTTGATTCTGTCCTCTTGCACCGTTCGGATCACGGCCGCCACGTGCCCAGGAGTCGGGTCCAGGCCCGGTTTCGGTTCAAGTTCTGCCGCAACCTTGAGTCCGAAACGGTAGTTGAAGTAGTTCCAGCTTCGGTGATAGGTCACGATCTGGCTCTTCCAGAAGGGCCGCATCTTGTTGCACCAACCGCCCAATTCGTCCAACATCCCCTTTTCCTTCAGATTCGGGACGAGTTTGTTCTCGTTATCCCACTGCCACAGGGTCGCCCCGCCGACCTTTCCGACGAGGGCGCTGCCAAACATCGCCACGTCGAGCCGGTGAGAAAAGTCCTCGGCGTTCGCCTTGTAGGCGGCAGCGTTTGCCTTGTCGATCGTGCCGAGCCTTTCTGCCAGCTTCGCCGCGATGAGACGGCCATTGTACGGATCCAGCCAGACGTGCGGGTTGCCGTAGGGGTGCATGTCGCCCTGCGCGCGGGTCACTCCGCCCTGCGGCACGTCTCGCACCGTGACCCAATCCCCCACATAGACGTGGCCGGGCTGGCCGGGCTGAATTTTGGAGTTCGCGCTTCCGTCCAGAATCGGCTGCTCGTAGGCGACTTCCAGTTCCAGGCCCACGGCCATGAAGAGGTCGGCGTTTGCGGCCTTGTTGATGTAGCTCGGCTTGGCCTCAAGGCGGTGGGGATCGCGCGAGCCGACGATCAGCGAGGAGACGCTGACCTTCTCTTTGCCAACTTCCTTCGCGAGGGCGGCGAGGTCTGGCAGGGTCGTCAGCACGTTCACGACCCTGGATTGGCCCGCAGCGGCGATAGACAGGATGGTAAGGATGGCGGCAACGGTTTTCATGGTGAGTTCACTCTCGGATCAAGATCAATACTTGTGGGCGGGGTGGGTACCGATGAGCCACTGGAGCTGAAGTCGCAGCACGTCGCGCGTGGGCTCGAAGTTGCTGGAGATCCTCTGCCATTCCAGACGCCAATGTTGGAACTCGGTTAGCTTGAATGTCAATCCGGCCAAGACGCCGTGTCTGGAATCCGACGTCCCTGGGATCTCGCTGTAATCCAGGCCAGTGGTGAGGTGCCAGCGAGGCGCCACTTCATATACCAATCGGCCAAATGCGCCCATGGTCCGCTTGCCGAAGCCTCCGGGTTTGGCCCAATAGGCCTCAGCCTCAAAATGCGCCGACCTCCCCTTCGTTCCCGGGCGCCATTTCATGGTGTAGTCGACACCATAAAGGTCGCCCCTCTTGGCGCCGTCCGCAGCAGCCATCGGCATGGTCGGCCCGTTCGCATAGCTGAAGCCAAGCTGCCCGGAGAGGTCCTCGTTGAAGTCGAAGAAGGTCCGATAGCGCCCGACGTAGACCGGTGAACCAAGCGACGAGCCGTTGAAGAGCGGACCCTCATCGCCGGCGTCCATGATCTCGAATGTGAGCTCATTGAACCGATCTCCAGGCAAGAGATAGCTAAGAGAAGCGCCCGATTGGCGCAGGCCCTCGTCGCCCATCGTGTCCTGAATGATGAGCGGATATTCGCTGGTGTCGAGCTGATCCGGGTGATTGCGCTGAACGCGCCCAATGGCTGCCGCGAACTTGCCGACCTTGGCAGTGAGACCCTTCCCGAGCTTGGTGTACAGGCCGAACGCCTCCTCGAGCTCGAACACGCTCTTGCCCTCTTCGTCCTTCGTGAGAGCGGCGATCGCCGTGACCTTCATGAAAGGGTCGACGTCGCCGGCAAAGCCAAACTCCAGCTCCTTCATGTCGGCGTGGCGCTTTTCGCCGGAGTTGTCCCGCAAGGTGGCGTCGAACACCCCGATGATCGCCATCTGAGGGTTGAAGTAGCTAGGATTGACCTTTGGGGATTGAGCCGGCGGTGGGGCCGGGCCCTGAATACCGGGCGTAGGACTGGGCGGACCCGTCAGTATCGCCTTTGCGGCAAGCAAGGCTAGGGCTTTGGACGAGAGGACTGGGATCATGAGCAGGCACCTAACGCAAGAATATTGCATTATGCACCTTTTGGTTGTCAAGCGCGCACTCGCGGCATGGGGGAATTGAGCTTGGACCCATTCCCTTGCCGCTTTCGGTGCCGGGAAGCACCCGTGCCGTAGGCTTCAACCTGCGCCACTTTTGACGCCGGCAAGAGCCGTCGGCGACGGGCTTCCCTTTGGCCACTGGCCAGCCTCAAACCTCCCGATAGAGGTCCCTTTCACCCTCTCACCCTCTCACCCATTCCCCTACCCCCTTTTTCCCTCCTGCCTACGCTCCCGACTTTGGTACCGGGCCCCTGGGCTTATGCTGCGCCCATGGAGGAAGCAAGTAAGTGAGCACCCAGAGGATCGCCACCGGCAGCAGCAGGATCACCAAGGCCGCCAGCAATCCCTCTCCACCGACCAGCTCAAGCTTGTAGGTGGTCAACCCCATCAGGGTCTTCGAGAAGAGCTGCCCGCCGATGACCACATTCCAGCGCATGAGCAGCACGCCGAGCAGCACGAGTGAGGCGCACAGGAAGTAGTACCGGGCCCGGAGAGCCTCGGGCATCTTATGCTTGACCGCCTGCATGACGGCGAGGATGATAAGAGGGACCATGCCTCCAAGGAAGAGCTGCCCACCGAACATCGTCTCGTACAGATAGCCCGAACTCAGCAGCTTCAGGATCTCGAGCGATTCGCCGGCTTCGTAGATGCGGTGCACGAGGTCGAGCAACTCCAGGGTGAGGTCGAAGATCAGGGCAAACATCAGGTAGCGCCCGATCGCGTCCAGGCACTGCACATTCACCTTCTGCTTGCGCCACCAGGTGGTCACCATATACACGAGCGTCACCAGGGACATCCCCGAGACGATCGCCGAGAGCAAGAAGATGATCGGCATGAGTACGCTCGCCCACCACGGGTTGCTTTTCAGCGACCCAAAAATGAACCCAACGTAGCCGTGAAGCAACACCGCCGAGGGGATTCCAATGATCGTGATAAACCTTCCTGCCCGTTCGTCAAATTCCAGCGCGCGTGGCGAGACATCACGAACGCCCAAGGTGAGCACCGAATAGATGAGCTTCTTGACTCCGGTCGACTCATCGGCCCACTGAACGATCTCCTTGCGATAATCAAACCAAATCTCCAGCAACAGGACCGCCATCAGATACCAGAGGTACACGAACCCGAACACCGCCATCGCCGAGGAAAGGTGCGGGGTCATCATGATCTCGTAGAAGCGCTCTGGATGCCCAAGGTGCGCGACCAAAGGCAGCGGCGCGCAGATGAGGAATGCAAGGGCCGTCAGAAGCGACAGCCGATACGTCGGCGCGATGGCTTTGGCGTCGAACACCCGAACGAGCGACGCCAGAATGAACGCGCCCGCCACCAGACCGGTGAGATACGGATACAGCACGATCAGGACGCTCCACTGGAGTTCCTTCTCGTTTGGAAGCACATAGCCGGTGGTTTGAGCCAGCGGCAGAAGGCTAAGGGTCGAACCGATCGGCAACATCAGACCACCTCCTTGGAAAGGCCCTTGTAGGCTATCTTCGCGCCCGTCTTCAGGTTGGGTTTCAGGACCATCGTCGGGTTCTGCTTTAGGAAGGCTGAAACCGGGCTGTCCTCTTTCGAAAGGTCGCCGAAGATGCGCGCACCGGTCGGACACACCTCGACGCAGGCAGGCTCCTGGCCCTTTGTGACGCGGTGATAGCAGAGCGTGCACTTGTCGGCCGTGTGCTTTTGTGGGTTCCAGAACCGCGACCCGTAAGGGCACGCCTGGATGCAGTAGCGGCAGCCGACGCAATAGTCGTAGTCCACGAGGACCACGCCGTCATCGGTGATGAACGTCGCGCCCACTGGGCAAACCTGCGTGCACGGGCTATCCGTGCAGTGGTTGCAGAGCTTGGGCACGAAGAACGCGCGCTCGACCTGGTCAGCGGGCACGTCGTCCCTGAAGCCGTCCTTACCGCCGTTCGGCGAGCTGATCAGCACCGTACCGTCCTTCTTGATGACGTAGCGCTCGATCCAGGTTCGGAAGTGGCCGTCGGGCACGGCGTTTTCCTTCGCGCAAGCGTCCACACAATGGCCGCACCCGATGCACTTCTCGATGTCGATGCCCATCGAGTAGGTCGTTGTCGTGTATCTGCCGTTCCTCTCGGGCTTGTGACGGGTGATCTTCGTGGTCAGGTTGGTCCACGCGCCATAGCCCGCGGCGCCCACCCCGATCAGGAGCAGGGATCGTCCCGTGCTCTTCAGAAAGTCGGACCTTGAAGGCTGTTGAGAATCAGGCATCACTTCACCTCCTGCGCCGGGTGCATCGTGTGACACGTGATGCACTTTTCGGTCGGGTTGTGGGTCGCCAGGTCTTGTTGGGGCAACGACGCCGGGCGCCCGGCCATCTTCTGGTGGCAAACGCCGCAAAACGCCCGGCTCGTGGGCTTCGCCGGCTTCATCTTCTCGAAATCCTGAACGTGGGCTTCGGCAGGTCCGTGGCAAGACTCGCAAGCGACGCCCGCAACAACGTGCGGCGAAGCGAACTTGTCCTCATGGCAAGTCTTGCACGCTTCTTTGCCCGCGTGAGTAAGGGGCTTGGAGGCGTGTTCCTGGACGGAATCGGAGCGGTAGAATCCGGTTTGGCCGAATGATGGGGGCACGAGCACGGTCCGCGCCAACAAAAAGACGACGATCAGTACGAGTGCGGTAACAGCCAAGTGGATCACCTGGGGTGGGACACCTCCCCGGGCCTCTCCCGATCCACCCTCGAGGGGTGGTTCCATTGGCGGGCCGCCGGCTGACCCTTCATCCGGCGACATCAAACGACGAGCACGTTTCCCTATCATATTTCATCTCCTGCTCGGCACTCCGAGCTCTCGAGACAAACCCTGTTTTCGGTCCGGGCTGCCCGCTATCGCCCGGAATCGCAATACTGCGCGCTCGCCGCGTTCTTGGCCCCTATTTCTGAACGCCGTGGCAGTCTTTGCACAGCATGTCCTTCCACATGTCCCCGACATCGCCCGGATGCCGGAATTCCTGCCCGGTCGCAGAAACCGATGGCTTCCCGTTCGGCCCAGGCTGGGAGATGATCGTGTGGCAGGAGTTGCAGTCCTTCGTGATCACCTTGCCCTTGTCGCTCACGTGCTTTCCGTCATGACACCGGAAGCATCCCGCAGAATGGATGTGGTCCAGGTTGTTCGGAAATGCCTTCCAACTCACCCCCATCTCAGGGAAGTAGTTCAATCCATAGATTCTCTGAAGCTCCTTGATGGCGGTGTCGAGTTCCTTGGACATTGAGGTCAGCACCCCCGGGTTCGCTTCTTTGTAGGCATTGCGGACAGCAGCAGCTATGCCCGCCTTCCCCTCGGCCTCGGTCTTGTATTTACCCTCCAGGGCCTCGACCGCAATTCGCTTGATTCCAGGCAGCTTGGGGCTGACCCACCCTTGCCCCATCGCCAGATTCACGGTCTCTTCAGGATGCTTGTACTGGTGCGATGGCCGGTTGTGGCAGTCGATGCAGTCCACGAGGCGCTTCTCGCCGCTTTTGATCTGGGCATCGGTGATCTTCTCCTCGGTGCTTCGATAAACAGTGACATTGCCCTGCCCGTCGGTCATCTCCACATACGGGATGACCTGGCGCTGGCGGTCCGATGCGATATAGCGCACTTCGTGGTCGAGGTACATGTGCGCGTGGATTCCCTGCGATGCCCCGCGCTCGTCGCCGCCGATCTTCCAGGACATCTGAAGGTTGTGAGCCGAGTTGGCGTCATCGGAGAGGTAATAGGTCCGGTCCCTCAGCTTCTGGCTATAGAACTGCTTGGGCCAATGGCACTGCTCGCAGGTGTCCTTGGCGGGGCGCAGGTTCGCAATCGGGGTTTCGATCGGAGTCTTGTACTTGTGGAAGATCGTCGAATACACCTGATATGCGCCGGAGAGCTTGGATTTGACGTACCATCCCGCTCCCGGGCCGATGTGGCACTTGACGCACGGCACCATCGCGTGGGGCGAGTTCTGGTAGGCCGTATATTCCGGCTTCATGATGACATGGCACGTGGTTCCACAGAACTCCACAGACTCCGTGTACTCGTAAGCCTGATAGGAGCCAAACGCCGAGATCGCGAAGAAGAACACCCCGCCATAGAGGATCGTGGCCACCGCACGTCGGTGCCGCGGGTTGTTGAAGTCCACCGTGGGAAGCCGATCCGGGTCTGTGGCCTTCTTAAGCTTCTTGTGGGTCTTCATGACGCCCAGAATGGCGATGAAGAGTCCCAACACGAAGAACGGCGGAATCCCCGTGAACGCGATCAGGCCCACATAAGGGTTCTGATTCTTGGCGAACGAATCGATGGCCATCAGGAAGAAAATCAGGCCAAGGGAGATGCCGGCCACAGTTATGCCGAACATCGTGGTCGTGTTATAAAATGCGCGCGGGAGTTTTCTCTTCATCGTCAACTCTCTGGGTCCGTTTTTGGAAGACGGGCCCGCGAGGGCCCGTCTTCCAATCGTCCGGTGAGGCTACTCCAGTTCGTGCCTCCCGTGCTCGAACTCCGCCTCCTCTTTGGTCACCGTGCCGAAGAACATCTTTCGGCCCAGCGGCAGATACAGCGGGCTGAATATCGTCGTGTACAGGTGCCAGATAAAGATGGCGCCGATGGCGAGGATCGCCTCGTCCGCATGCGCCAAATAGGCCATTGAAACTCCCTGCTCCGGGAGCACCTTAGAGGCCTGTACCGGGAACCACAGGCAGAGCCCAGAGAGCATCATGATCGGCAAACCCCAGAACACCGCGAAGTAGCCGAATTTGGCGCGGAAGGAGTACTTGCCATAAGTGGGAACTGACCCGCGCTTGCCAAAGTAAAAGCGGAACGTCTCGACGAGGTCGTGCCAGTCCTGCTTGTTCGGCAGCATGCTGATCTTTCGGATTGAGAACCCAATCTTCTTCCAGCTCCAGAGCAGGTAGATGAAGTGCATCGTTCCAGCCGCGATCATCACGAGCGCGCCGACGCGGTGGAGCGTCCTGGCGAGCCCAATCCCGCCGAGCGCCTCATAGAGTGACTGCATCCGGGGATCGTCGTAATACTTCAGCGGCAGACCGGTCAGCGCCAGAAGGATGAATGAGCTCGCGAAGGTCCAGTGCTGGAAGCGTTGGAAGGGCGTGAACCAGAGATAGACCTTTTCTTCGGCCGTTTCCCTCTCTGCATCGCCCCGCAAGATGTCCTCCTTTAAGTTCGCCTTGAAGCGCCGGAACTGATGCTTCACGCCCGCGCGCACGTCCAGGATGATCGAAATGATCAGCAGCCCAAGGACGCCGTAGGTGAGAATGGTGAACAGCATCACCTCGCCCCGAAGCACGGCGCTCTCTTTGGCCTTGATCGCCAGGTGCGTGACTCCCGACTGTGCGAACTTGGCAACGGCGCCTTCGTGGCACTTGGCGCAGGTCTTCTGCGAGTTTGCCGGATGAATGCTGGAGGCCGCGTCCGTTTTTGACAGCACTTGGTGTGGCGGGTGGCAGTCCGTGCAGATTGCGGCTTCCTTCGAGCCGAAGCGGACGGCCTTGCCATGGAAGCTCTCGTTGTACGACTTCACCGCGTCGGTGTCGACGTTGTGCTTGGTCATCAGAGACGTATTGCTGTGGCACCTTGTGCAGATCGCCAGCTCTTCCTTTCGCGTGTAGGCCTTGGGCGACTGAACCGAGTGCGAGTTGCCACCGTGGCAGTAAAGGCAAGAGGGGCGGTCGAGGTCCACGGCAGATTCCGGCTGGTGGGCGCTCTTTTCGTACTGCTCGGCCTCATCGGGATGGCACATGCCACACGTGGGAGTCTCGATCTTGGCTCTGTCATGCGGGACCTGGTCGATCCCCATGTGGCAGTCCTGGCAGGTCAGGTCCTTGTGAACACTGTGCGCCAGAGACTTCCCATCGACATAGAGTGATCGAACTCTTCCCGAGCCCTCTCGGACCACAAAGCCCAGGCCACCGTGGCACTGCAGGCAAACCGCCACCTCGTGCCCTTCGATTCTGAAGGCTCCCCGGTTCTGTGGAAGGCCTTGCTGGGAGTAGGCCGGGCTCCCAACCATGATAACGGCGGAAATCCCGGCGATGGAGGTGAACAGAGCGAAATCCCTAAGCCGCTTGCGGCCCGGCCCGCTCGCCGCTTGAGTCTGTGGCCTTCGCCGCCTGAACGTCATTTGCCCAAGGATGCGTCGTATGGTCTTCATGGTTGTTTGTCCGTCGTGTCCTCGCTTGGCGCCGCTGCGGCGTCCTCTCCCGCAGAAGCCTCGAGGAGTTCAAGTTCGTATGCGTGCTCCCGCTCCATCTCTTCGCGGCTGATCTTGCCGGTCACTGCGACTGGATTGAACGGGAACACGTTCGGATGGAAGAGCACATAGTTCAAGTGCCAGCAGATCACCGCAAGGAATGCGAGAGTCGCCTCGTAACCATGGGCGATGAAGGCGATCGGCCAAGCGTCTTCCGGCAGCCGGGTGCTGAAATACATCGGATACCAAAGGATGAACCCAGTCAGGATCATCAGCGGGACACCCCAATACTCTGCCAGGTAGTCGATCTTCGATCTGAAAGTGTAATGGTCGAACTTGGGCTCCTCGTGCGAAAGCCCGAAGTAGGTCTTGGTCACCTGGATGAAGTCTTGGACGTCCTTGCGGTTCGGCAGCATTCGCCAAGTGGAAATGCCTCCGCCGTACTTCCGCCATCGCAGCAACAGGTAGGTCACATGCCAAAGGGCCACGACAATCAGGCCAATCGCGGCGACACGGTGGATGTATCGTGCTGAGTCGAGCCCTCCCACCAGGGCAAGTTGCGCTGCCGCGCCCTCGGCCTGGGAGAATCGAAGCGGCATGCCTGTGACCATGAGGGTCGTCACGCTAAGGAACAAGAGGAAGTGCTGCAGCCGGAGGTTGAGGTTCATTCGCTCAAACATCTGTTGAGGCACCGTGGGCTTGGGAGGTTTCGGCCGGATTGCGTGAAGGAAGAACGCGACGACCAGGGCGCCCAGGGTGCCGTATGCGATGAACGTGGAAAGCGGCGAGCTCATGGTCGCCAGGATGATCGTCAAGACCAGGAGCAAATAGCTCAGGCTGATGAAGGTGGCCGCGGGCTTTCCGCACCTTGGAGGCTCCTTCGACCGGAACACGACTTTATAGAGGTCGAGGCCGATGCTTGTGACCATGAAGGCGATCGTCCCAAAGATGAGGATGCGGAAGAACAGAAGCACCCCATAGAGGAGCGGCTTCTCTTTGACCTTGAGCCTGAGGTGGTTCGCCCCAGAAATGGCGAAGTTCGCCTTTGCGCCGGGGTGGCACCCGGCTTGGCCGCACGTCACGGCGACGTTGTTGGGGTGCGTCGGCGACTTGGGGTTCATCGGCGAGAGCACGTCGTGATGTCCGTGACAGTCGGTGCAGATAGCGGTTTTGTGAGGGTCTTTGAACCGCATCAGCGCTTTGCCGTGAAAGCTATCGTTATAGGAGGACACGGCCTCCGCGTCTACGTGGTAGCGCTGCATGATGCCTGTCTGCTCGTGGCACTGGGTGCAGACCTCCACTTTCTGCGCGCGGGTCCACTTTGAACCGGCAGTGATCGCGTGGGGCTTGCCGCCGCCATGACAGAACATGCACGTCGGATGATCGCCTTTCACGAAGTCCTTGTTGGAGTGCATGCTCGCCAAGAACGCCTCGGTCTGTCCCGAGTGGCAGGTCGAGCACGACGCCTTATGCTTGAGCATCTCGGGCGTGTGGGGCGTTTCCGTGATCGTGCTGTGGCAGTCGGTGCAGGCAAAGGCCGCATGGGGCGACTTGCCGAGTTCGGCGGGGTCCACTGCCGGCCCTGCTTGAGCCTCTGCGGAGTGGCACGCCAGGCAGTCGGCATTCGCCGCGGAAGGCGCCGATGAATCGGGCGCCTGGCCCTGGTCTTGTTGGCCCAGGGTCGGTGCAACGAGGAAGGTGGAGACGGCGAGCAGGATGGGGATCAACCTCGCCAATAGGCGTTTCATGGTTCAGCCCTCCGGGAGCTGACGGGCGCGCCGGCACGACTGCTCCGACGTGAAGCGCGCAAGGGGAGTGGGGAGAGTGAAGGACGGCGGGTCTTGGCTTGAAGCCTGCTGTTAGGTTTCTGAAAGCTGGTTCTTCTACTTCCAGGTTCGGATAGCATCGAATACCGCCGAGAGGCCGATGCGCAGATTGTGTTCGCGCCCTGAAGCGCACGCTATGGGTTCTGGACGGGCTTGGTGAGATCTGTCAAGCCCGTCCGGAAATCATCCGACTTACTTGCTGGCTTTGTCGCCGGGAAGGGTGTCGGCTTTAAGCTCAGCGCCGTTCTTGACGCCGTCGCCATCCGAATCCAAGCCATCGACCTTTGCCAGAGTGTCCGCGGTGACCTTGCCGAGCTTGGCCAGATCGGCGCCAAACGGGTTGAGCTTTTTCGACATGCCAACGTGACAGACGCCACACTTGGCGCTGGCAACTTTGCCGTCCTTTTTCGGCTCGTACTTCCCTTTAAGGACACCTATGTAGGCGGGCATCGAAATTGCGGTAACCGCAAAGATGGAGATGAGTGACAACGAGATTAGCGTGCGTTTCATGGATTGACCTCGGTATTCACAATACCTGACGAATCAAGACAGAATCCGTTTCGCGGCGCCATGGGCCAAATATATACAATACATAAAAGTCAAGAATCAGATTTGTCAAATCGCATTAGCGGCTTGAAAACTTGAGAGAACTGCGAGAAATCGGGGGCCACAGCAGCAATGCCGGGGCCGGCCGCCACTCCGAGGCTCTCAACGACGTGGCGGCCGGCAATCCGCCCATGTCTGAGCCCGCTACTTGCTCGTCTTGTCGCCCGGAAGGGTGTCAGCTTTGATCTCGGCGCCGTTCTTGACGCCGTCGCCATCCGAGTCGAGGCTCTCGATCTTTGCCAGAACCTCGGGAGTGAGCTTCTTTTCGCCGGCCATAGCCTTGGCCATGGCGTCCCCGTAGGGGTTCAGCTTGGGAAGAGCCTTGAGGTGGCACAGGCCGCAGCGAGCCTTCGAGAGGTTTCCATCTTTCTTAGGACTGTATTTATGGTTGAAGGCTCCGCCAAACGGAGCACTGGAGAAGGACGCGACGGCCATAAGGGCAACGATCGCGCTAACGACGAGGTTCCGTTTCATTACGATGTCCTCCTGATGGATGCTATCTAACTCAATAGTTAGATGCCTGAGGACGTCGTTAGTTCCGGCAAGTTACGCGCTAACAAACCCTACTATTCTGTCAACTTCATCAGCGCTTTGGAGAGCAGCGAAGCGCCCTTCGCTCCATCCTGGCTTTTGTACGCCAGCAACAGCCCCCAGGCGGACATCGCGCGGGCATAGTGCGAGCCACATTCGAATTCGTTGTAGGGATTCCTGCGCGAGCCGTCGTGACGTTTGCGGATGCCGCGCACGATCGCCAGCCCCTCGTCCATGAGTCCCTCATAGATCATGTGGCTCGCCACCTGGTACTCGATCCCGGTCCAGACTTCGTCCGAGTACACAAATGGGAACGCGGGCCGCGAACCCCTCGGCCACGAACAGAGCAGAAGCCCTGGCTCATCCTGCACCGCGTAAATGCGCTGCATGTTCGCGTGTTCGCCGAGTCTTGACTTGAAGTTGTGCTTGAAGATCGCCTTCATGGTCTTCTTCACGACGGCTTTGTCGTAGAGGTAGCCAAGACCCGCCACGTGCGCCGCAAGCTGCCCAAACACCTGGTCGCTCAAGCACCCTTTGCCATGCTGATATTTGGGAGCGTCCTTCGCCAAGCAGTCGATGGTCTGCTCGAAGTACTCGCCGTTGAACATCGCCTCGACGGCCTTCTTCGAGCCCTGATCGAACAGCTTGCGATAGGTGCTGGCCGAGGCCGTATCGCCCAAGTGCCTTGCGATCTCTTCCCCACTTCTCAACGCCGCCAAGTAGAAGCTCTGCGTCAATGGATTTGGGCCCTGGAAGTTGATGTCGTAGGTGTTGTGTTGGTCGCCTTCGACCAGGCCGTCCTTGTCCCTGTCCCACTGAACCCACGCGAACTCAAGCGCCCGCTTGGCATAGGGCCACATGTGCTTGAGATACGCGTCGTCGCCTGAGATCCTCCAATCCCGATAGAGCTGCACCACACCGCCAAGCTGTCCATCAGAGGCGGCATGCCACAAGCTCGGCGCCTCGTTGAAGGGCAAAGGAATCCGGAAAACGATCGCGCCCTTCTTGCCTTGCTCTCCCTTATCAAACGAGTGCTCGTACTCGCTCTTTCGCATGGAGCGGTGCAGATCGGGGAAGAGATAGGCCTGCGTGAGCGCATAGTTCCACACATGCGTACATGAGCCCGAACAGCACCCATCGGCAGGCGAGCAGCCCTCCCAAGCCCACATGGAACCGTCCTCGGTGAGCAGGACCGTGGGGGAGCGCAGGGTGCTTGCGGTCGCAGAGACCGACTCCAGGACCTCCGCCGGCAGCTTGCTCTTGAAGATCGCGTCCTCGAAGCTTCGTGTGGCCTTGTGAAGCTGCTTGCGTCTGGCGAAGAAGTCTTCGGCGGCGTCCCACGCCGTGGGCCAGCGCTTGGCGTAGGGGTTCACCCAGCGGTATTTCTTGTCGTCGGCCGTGCCGCCCGGATAGCCCCAATAGCGCTGGTTGTTTGGAAAGCACCAGGAGATGAGCACCGGCAGCTCGGCGGATTCGCCAGGCTTGAGGGTGACCTTGAGGCCGAGGCATCCCGAAGTGGGGTCGCCGTCGCCACGGTCGTGTTTCTCTTCGAGCAGGCCGTCCGGCGAGAACATGTCCCAGAAATCGTGCAGGCTGTCGAACCAATCTCCCCGCAGCCAATGAGTGAGGTAGGTCACGTCCTGCCAGTCGGTCGTCAGCGCCATCGAGCCTTGTCGTGAGTGCTTTTCGCCGAACCGCCTGTTCGCATACTGGATGCCCCGGCACGACTTTCCCTGGTGAAAGGCGTTGGAGGACTGCTCCTTCTGGCCTTGCGGCAAGGGGCTTCCCTGTGCGATGGCGTTATAGAGGTTGAAGGCAACCGTGGCGCGAAGGGTCCTGTTGCTTTTGTTTTTCAGCTTGTAGGTCAGGCAGGCAACGGGAAATTGCGAGTCGGCGGAGTTGCGCGGAATGAACGGGCTCCAGGCTTCCAACTCCACGTCCAGCGGCAGACCCTCTTTGTGGAATTGGAGCCGTGCAAAGGGAAACGTGCCCTTGAACACCACGTCATCGAAGCACGGCAGTCCGTCCCCCTGCTGCCGAATCTGCCCATGCCCGTACCCCCAAAACTCCCTAGGATCGCCCACGAACTCCTTCATCCTGGGCCCCTGGATGACGAGACAGTGGGTTGCCCCCTCCTTGGTTTTCGCTCCCGCGGAAACTGCTTCCGAGTCCCGACTTGTCGGGAAGGAGGGGGTTGTCGAAGATCCCGCCGAGCGTAGCGAGGGGAACGAAGTCGGGAGGGGTGGAGACTCCTCTCCAACCCACAAAATCGGAAACGTCATCGGCAGAATCGTGCCCTTGTTCGGGCGGTTGTAGATCTCCCAGTCGCGCAGCGCTCCGCGCCCCTCCAAGCTGACGCAGCCTGTGCCTATCCCCCCTAACGGGAAGGCGACTTCGCGGAGGTTTTCTCCAAAGTAGGTGTAAGGAGCTTTGCGGTGACGTTGTGCCATGGCGTTCCTTTGAATTCTATGGGCTCGGCGGCTTCCCCTGCTTGCCCGTCACCAGCCTGGGCTCAACGAAGATCCCTGACCGAAATGTGTAGGATCACAGGGAACGGTTTGGCATCCTGATAACACTTACTGGATAAGCCCCGTCGTGGTACGGATCGGGGCACTGGAGAAACAAGCCATGAAGATCGCATCCACGATCACCTATTGTCTCCTCATCGCTGGCTGCAGCCAAACGGGAGGCGAGAAGCCCAACCCAAGCGGCAAACAACCCGGCGCCGCACAGACGTCAATGAGCCGCGACCTGACCCCCATCGAGGGTCTGAGCCGCTATGCCCTTGCCTCACCGATTTCCTTCGAGAGCGCCACGATCGTGCCGATCGTCGACGTCTCCAATTCGAAGGAAAACCCACCCCCTCAGGGAACTGAGGACGCCATCAGCCTGACGGAAGCCAAGAAGAACGGCTGGATCGAAATCCATGAGACCCCTGGCTCGGCCGAAGTGAACAAGCTCGAGGTCAACAACGTGGGCCCGAAACCAATCCTCCTGCTTGCGGGAGAGCTGCTTCTTGGCGGGCGGCAGGACCGCATCGTGGCCAAAGACACCATCGTGCCCCCCGGCAAGATGGTCGAAGTGCCGGTCTTCTGCGTCGAACCGGGACGCTGGGAGGGCGAAAGCAAGAAGTTCGAAGGCCAGGGCCGCATGGTGCCCCAGTCCATCCGCGAGGAGACCTCGACCTCCCAGGACCAGCAGCAGGTCTGGGCCAAGGTCGGGAAGTACAACGAGACGATCAGCACCTGGGATTCGGGAGTCACCCTCGGAATCACCACCAGCGTTCGCGGCGGACTTTCCTCAAAAGAGCTGGACAAGAAGGTCAAAGCCGGCCTCCCAGCTCTTCAGAACGCCCTCAGAGGCCTGAAGAACGTGGTCGGATACGTCTATGTGCTCAACGGCGAGGTCCAGTCGGCCGAGCTGTTTGGGACGCCAAGGCTCTTCGACGCGGGCCGCGACGCCCTGCTGATAGGAGTGCTCTCCGATGCCGCCGTCACCAAGGCAGACAAGGCCAAATCGGCCAAGATGTCGGACTGTGTGGCGTTCTTCAAGGAAGCGCTGACGGCCAACCGCCGCCAGACCGCTCTCAGGATAGGCAACTCCGACTATGGTGTCGACGGCGTGAGGATTGCAGGCGCCGAGGCGGCGCTGCCGAGCTACAAGGCGGATTCCCCGGCCCAAGATTCCAGCGGCTTCCTCCACGGAAGCTATAACAAGAAGAAGGAGAAGTAGCGTCGGCAGCTTGCCGATGACGAAGCGAAGAGCGAAGGGCGATGCGCGAAGGGCGATGCGTGATGAACGAAGCGCCGGCGTCTTTGTCTGGCCTTCGTTAACGTGAAGGATGATGTGCCCCCTCCTCGTTTTGGTTCGTAAATGAGGAGGGGGTTGGGGGTGGAGACACTCCGGATCGTACTCGAGCGGAGCCTCACACACGACTCCTAACCCAGCCTCTTCCTCCTCCGGAGCATCCACCCTGTGCCCAACACGAGCGCCAGGGCGCCGGCGGGCTCAGGCACCATCCCATAGTAGCGCTCGACCACACCTTCCGCAAGTTTGTTCTGCGGTGTAAAGCCGTCGTCGTTCACCCCGCCGGCGGACGGCCAGGTCTCCCAGTTCCACCAGTACGCTCCCTCCCACCACGGCCTATCCCAAAGGGTCGAGAGCAGCGCTTCATAGCAATCTGCCTGTTCCTGAAGGTCCACTGTGCCTGAATTTCCCCAGGACCAAGGCGCCTTGTTGGCCCCATCCATCGATCGATAGCCCACCTCAGTGAACTCAATCCTCTGCGACAGCCCACGCCCGACTCGCCATGAGTCAAGGGTGCTGGACAAGGCGCCCCATCGGCTCTGGAGCTCCTGCAAAGAGGGGTCGTTCTTGTTCGTCAGTGGGAAATAGGCGTCAATGCCGATCGTATCCAGCGCATCCCACCAGGAGATCGACGCATAGGCGTCCCAATTCGCCGAATAGGTGAGCGCACCCGAATAGCGCGAGCGTACTCCTGCGATCACGCTCCGCCAAGACGAAGCCCACGACTCGGTTCGGTTGAACTCGCAACCCACGCTGAGTGCCTCGACACCGTTCGAGGCAGCGAATTCGGCCCAGTGGTTGATGAAGTCCGAATAGCCGCCAAACCAAGCCCCACTGGGATTGATCGTGCCTCGCCAAGCGCCGTTGCGCAGGTCCACCATGGGCTTGAGCAGCACCCTCATCCCAAGGGAGTGGATCTTCTGGATCGCATGCAGCACGGAGGGTTCGCTCGCGCTGTATCGCGAGAAATCCTCCGAAATCGTGTTTGAGTTTTCGCCGTCCTGGAACCACCAGACGTTCAGCGCGACCGTTCGCACGCCAATCTGCTTCATCCGCTCGATCGAGGCATCCGACGAGGGCTGAAGCAGAGCGTTCTGGCCCCAGGGCGTCAAAGACATTCCGCGGACATTGGAGTCCGCCATCACCAACGTAACCAAAGCGCCGAAAAAGACGGCGCAAACAAAAGAGCGCATGGTGCTCCTCCTGCTACTTTCTTCTACGGAGAGCCCGCGGCTCCTTCTTCGGCCTACCTTCCCCCCAACCCCGTCGTGACGATCCCGCGAACAAAGAACTTCTGGGCCAGGAAGAAGAGCACGATCATTGGCAGCGTGTGAATCAGAGCCGCGGCCATCAGCAGCTCGGTCGAGGTTCCCATCGCGTCCTGGAACATCCGCAGCCCGATCGAGACCGTGTACTTCTCTGGCGTGTTCAGATAGATCAGCGGCCCCATGAAATCGTCCCAATGCCCTAGGATGCTGAACACGCAAATGGTGGCGATGGCGGGCTTGGAGAGCGGCATCAGCACGCTCCACCAGATGCGCAGATAGCCGGCGCCGTCGATTTTCGCTGCCTCGTCCAGCTCCTTTGGGATCGAGCGATAGAACTGGTTGAGCAGGAAGATGTAGAACGCGCCGCCGCCGAAGAACGCGGGCACCGTGAGCGGCGCGAAGGTGTCGATCGCGTGGAGGTTCCGCCAGATCATGAACACAGGGATCATCGTCACCTGCGAAGGCAGCATCATGGTCGAGAGCACTAGCACGAACAGCACGCCCTTGCCACGGAACCGGAACCGGGCGAACCCATAGGCGACCAATGACGCCGAAAGCACGCTGCCCAAGGTCGCGACGGCCGTCACGATGACGGTGTTCAGAACGAAAAGCGTGAAGGGCAAGCTGGTCCAGGCCTTATGGAAGTTGTCCCATTTGGCGGGGCTGGGGACCCATTGCGGCGGGAACGCGAACACGGCCTCGGGGGTCTTGAGCGCGGTCGAGAGGGTCCAAAGGAACGGGAGGGCGAACATCGCACCGCCGAGGATGAGGAGCACCAGAGCAACTACCTTCGGAAGGGGAAAGCGCTTCGTCAAGTCGCCTCCCCCGCTTCATAGTGCACCCACTTTTTCGAGAGCCGAAATTGGAGGAGCGTGAGCACCAGCAGGATCAGGAACATGATCCAGGCCATCGCCGAAGCCTTGCCCAGCTTGAAATACTCGAAAGCGTTTCTGAACAGATAGAGCGCATAGAACAGGGTGGCGTTGTTCGGTCCGCCGCCGGTCATGATGTAGGCGTTGGTGAACACGCCCATGGCCCCGATCAGGCCGACAATCACGTTGAAGAACGTCACCGGTGAAATCAAGGGCCAAGTGACGTGGCGAAACCGCTGCCAACCGCTCGCGCCATCCAAAGTGGCGGCCTCGTAATAGGTCTCTGAGACCCCCTGCAGCCCCGCAAGGAAGATCAGCATGCGCGCCCCGCCGATGCCCCAAAGCGACATCAGCACCAGCGCCAGGAGAGCTGTCTTCTCATTCTGCAGCCACTCCGGGCCGGCAATGCCGACCTTCGAAAGGCCGATGTTCAGCAGGCCGTTGTCCGGGTTGAACACCCACAGCCATAGGATCGCGCTGGCCACCGACGGCACGATCGAGGGCAGGTAGAAGAGGGTGCGAAACAGCCTTTGCCCTCGCACGCCCGTATTGAGCAGAAGAGCGCACGCCAGCGAACCTGCAACCCCAAGCGGCACCGAGAGCAAGGCGAACTTGAACGTGTTCGAGAGGGCGGTCCAGAAGAGTTGGTCCTGCGAAATGAGGCGACGGTAGTTTTCAACGCCGACGAACTCGGCGCTGGCCAGGTCGTACTTGTGCAGCGAAATCCAGAAGGACTCCAGCATCGGGCCAAGGGTGAAAATCAGGAACCCAAGCACCCAAGGTGAGATCAGCAGCCAGCCCCAAAGCTCTTCGAGCTTTGCCGGGCCTGATCTCTGCCTTCTTGGTTTCACCGATTCACCCGCACGCCATTCTGCCCTTCCTTCGCCATGGCCCCCTCACCCCCGTTCACTTCGTTCACGGACCCTCTCCCGCGAGGGGCGAGGGAGCCCTCACGGTGTCCCTTGTTCACCCGTTCACCCACTCTCCCGCTCTCCCACTCATCCCTAGAACCCTGCCTCGTCAGCCAGGACGGCGTCGATCTCGCGCTTCATCAGCCTAAGCTGCGGCGCCACATCGATGTGCCCTGCGTTATACAGGATCTCCAGGTGGCGGTTGGCCACCACGCTCCACTCGGGCCAGCGCTCATCGATCGGAAGCTGCTTGGCGACGGTCATGCCCGTGACGAACGTGTCGGTCTGATAGGGCGCTTGATTCGCCGCCAAATACTCTGGGGACTCCAGTACAGCGCGGCGAGAAGGCGCCGAGCGCCTCAGCTTGCCATACAGGTAGAGCTCCGCCTCAGGGCTCGTCATGAAGCGCATGAAGCGCCAGCTTGCTTCGGGATGACGGGTTTCTGCATTCATGACGATCTGGTTGCCCTTGCAGACGGTCAGGTTGGCACGCGGGCCCCGAGGGACCGGGCAAATGTCCCACTCAAAGCTCTTGACCGTCTTGCGCAGGATCGGGGTGACCCCCATCCAATCGATGATGAACCCAAGCCGGCCTCCCTCGAACTTGAACGCCGCCTGAGCGGCCTCGCCGGGCGTCGGTGCGACGCGGTCCACAAACCGAAGGTCCAGCAAGAACTGATAGGCTTCGATCGCCTCAGGGGAATCCAGCAGGCACGTCTTGTGGGCGTCGTCCAGCATCTCTGCACCGTAGCCATAGAGGATCGGTGCCTGATTGACGAGGCCGGGGAATTGCAGGCCCATCTGCTCGGGCGCGCCGTCCCTTCGGCGCTTGGTGGCGGCCAGGCAATGCTCCCTGAGGCGCGCCCAGGTCCATTCACCGCGCTTCCAGAGCTTGTAGGGGTCTTCCACGCCTGCTTTCTCGAGGATGGTCTTGTTGTAGTAGAGGATATTGCCGCCTGGCAGGGCGTTCAGGCCATGCAGCCGCCCCTCATAGCGGCACTCCTCCAGCGTCCACGGGATGAAGTCGGCTTCACTGAAGTCCTTGTCTGCCGCGCCAAGCTCTGTGAGGTCGTGGAAGTACCCCCGCCGGACGAGCTGAGGGAAATCGTAGTGGTCCACCCGCGCAACGTCCGGAGCCGTACGCGAGGCGAACATGAGGATCAGCTTGTTGCGGTAGGCGCTGCCGGGCACCTTGAGAAGGGTCACGTGGAGATCCGAGTTGCGTTCGTTGAAGCGCCTGAGGAGCTCCTCTTCGGTGGCGAGCTGGTCGGGGTTGCCCCATGCCATGTAGCGAAGGTGGGTCTTGCCGTCGAGGGACTTGCCTTGGCAGCCGGCGAGGCTCAAGAGAGAAGCGGCAGACGCCGACGCCAAAGCGCCCTGGAGAATTTCTCGACGGGTGAAGGAAGGACGCGGCATCGCTCGCCTACTGATTCGCTAGATTCGTTTGCGCGTCCTTTCCGATCGGCGTCAACCCTTCGGCTGAAACAGCTCGACCGGGTTGCCGGAGGGATCGAGCACCAGCGCCTGGGAGCCCGCAGGTCCATGAATGATCCCGCTTCGAATCTCGACCCCAGCCTGGGAAAGCTCCTGGACCTTCGTCTCGAGATCGTCCACCAGCGCCACGAACCGGTTCCAGCCCCCCGGCTCAGGCTTTGTTCCGTCGGGCATCGGCTGTGCGGCCGAAGCCTCCGGCCCGGCGAGCCAAAGCTCCAGATCCTCTTTCTGCAAGATCAGGATCACGCGGCCCCACCGCTGCTTAAGCTCAAAACCCAAACGCTCGTAGAATGGAAGCGCCAAGTCGACATCGTGAACAAGGTAGCGGACCGTTGCCATCGCGAGCTTTTACCCGAAGAGCGCCTGTTGACTCGACCCTTGGATTTCGTGTTCGCTTTTCCTGGCCCAAACCGTGGCCGCGCCGAATCGCGCCGCGACAGAGCGGCGTCAAGTCACCCCACTCCCCCATTGGCTGCACCCCAAATCCGGCCGTACCCCCAAACCGGACCAAGTTCCTCGCTCATCGCTCTTCGACCTTCGCCTTCCCCTGAAAACTGTTGTAGAATCCTCGTGCTCCAAGTGG
The DNA here is from genome assembly GCA_016223145.1 of Armatimonadota bacterium. Classification (NCBI taxonomy): domain Bacteria; kingdom Bacillati; phylum Armatimonadota; species Armatimonadota bacterium. The sequence continues at coordinate 22,629 of JACRPN010000013.1, forward strand.
GTGACATCCCTCAAAAAAAGAGGCACAGGACCTGGGACAATTCGCCCTGGTACTTGCGTCCTAAGAAGCATGTCGATCGAGGAGTTGGCCGTTGCGCCTGCAACCAAGCGGGAAACGGTAGGAGTTGTGAGCATGTCGTCGGAGGGTTCGAGCGCCGATTTCGCGAGGGTCGCAGAAGTCGCGAATCGGCTGATCAAAGAAGTCGAAAAGGTCATCGTAGGCAAGAAGGAAGCCGTGACGCACGCCGTCCTGGCGTTGCTCTGTAATGGGCACGCGCTCATCGAGGACATCCCAGGCGTCGGAAAGACGACACTCTCAAAGGCGCTGGCGAAGAGCATGAACGGCATCTTCAGCCGTGTTCAGTTCACCCCGGACTTGCTGCCCGCCGACGTGACCGGATCGTCCATCTTCAACCAGAAGACCGGCGACTTTGAGTTCCGGCAGGGACCCGTGTTTGGAAACGTGGTGCTGGTGGATGAAATCAATCGCGCCACCCCCAAGACCCAGTCCGCGCTTCTCGAAGCCATGGAAGAGCGGCAGGTGACGGCCGACGGCATCACTCACAAACTGCCGATCCCCTTCTTCGTCATCGCCACCCAGAACAACATCGAAATGACAGGCACTTACCCGCTGCCCGAGGCCCAGCTCGACCGGTTCTTCGCGCGCATTTCGCTGGGCTACCCGGAGCGTGACGCGGAGATCGCCATCCTCGAACACCAGCAAACCGTTCACCCGCTCGAAAGCGTACGCCCGGTCGTCACGATGGACGACCTGATGGAAATGCAGCGTGCCGTGACCCAAGTTTTCGTACGGGACCGCATTCGCGAGTATGTCGTGGACCTCGTTAGGGCCACACGCGAAAACAACCAGCTCTTGATCGGCGCATCTCCACGCGGCGCGCTGCACCTGGTGCGAGCCGCGCAGGCGCATGCCGTGTTGAATGGCTTCGACTTCGTGAGGCCGGAAGACGTGAAGGCCGTAGCGGCCATCGTGCTTTCGCACCGAATCTTGCCCCGCGCCGAGCTTCGCGCCAGGGGTTCGACGGCGGAGCAGGTCATCCACAGGCTTCTCGAAACGGTGCCCGCACCGGTGCCCGAGGCGAATTAGGGGCTGAACCTTGGCGAAGGCTCAGACTATTACCTCGATCGTTCGCAGGGGTCCCAGCGCCCTAGTGGGCCGCATGGGCCGGCTCGCCGGCGTGGCCATCGGCACCGCCTCGGTGATGCTGCTAATGGTGGCGATCCCGCTCAATTCAGCGGCGCTCTTCTATATGAGCACGGCAATGATTGTGACGTTGGTCGCCTCGCGTGTCCAGGCGCTTTGGGCGGTTCGTGGCCTGCGAGTCGAGCGCTATGGTCCCGACATTGTCCGGGTAGGCGAGGAGGTCACCATCGACCTCACCCTTTGGACCGAAACGCACCTCAAGCGGCCGCTGATATCGCTCGAAGACCAGCTTCCCGAGAGACTCGTGGTCGAGTCCCTCTCGCCGAGCCTTCCCATCGCGCCCGCCTACGGCCATCCGGTGCAGACCCACTACAAGTTTCGGCCCATGCGCCGTGGCCGTTACCGCTGGTCGAAGCTGACGGCCGTCGGAACCGACGCGCTCGGGCTCATCGCACTTGGCAAAGATTACGAGGCGGATCCGATGGACCTCACCGTTCTGCCGGCGCCGATCCCGCTTTCTTTCGAACTCAATTCGGCCGCAGGGTGGGGGTTCACCGAGACCGACCATGGCCTTGGCCGTGGGCATGGCATCCAGCCAAGGGGAATCCGCGAGTATTCGTCGGGAGACTCGCTGCGCTATGTGCACTGGAAGTCCACGGCCCGAAGGGGCGAGCTGCTGGTCAAGGAGTTCGAGACCGGAGCGCAGTCGTCGGTCGCGTTCTTGTTGCAGCTTACGGAGGGCTCGGACATTGGCCAAGGCGCCAAGACTACGCTGGAGCACATGTGCGGGAACCTGGCGTACCTCTCGGGAACCATGCTGCGGCAGGGCATCGACCTGGCGTTCCCTGGGCTCGATGGCGACGACGTCTCGGCTCAACCGGTGGAGCGCGAGAACCAGATCCTCATGATGCTTGCCGAGATCCAAGCAACCCGACAGGAGACCATCAGCGACCACTTGTCGAGCGCGCTTCCAACCCTTCCGACGGGAACGCACGTTCACGTTCTGATCTCCGTGGTGGATGAGGGGCTACCCGACACGATACAGCGCGCCACGCAGTATGGCGATCCGGTCACCGTGCTCATTTACGATCCGCGCATCTATAGCTCCAAGCCCTTCCCGGTCGAACGGTCCGCCGCCAACCAGGCGTTCTCCAACCGGCTTGCCGCTGCCGGAGCGAGGATCGCCTTTGTGAGCGAGGAGTTCGGCAAATGATGGACCACGCGTCGAGGAATCTCCTGCGCCTGAGCATCGTCGACTATTTGCTCTCGGCAATTGGGTGTTCGTCGGCGGTCTTGGCGCTTGGCCAGAGCCTGGCCAGGCCGAAGGTGGGCGTCTTCGGCTTCGTCGTCATCCTCGTCGGATTCCTGTTCAGCTTTGCGATGAGCCGGCGAAAGGACCCAGGCAAACTCGAAGGATGGGACCCCATCGTCTATGCGCTCCTTGCTGCCTTTGCCATCGCGTTTGGGTCCAGCTTCAATGCGCTTATGCCGAGCGGCGGCTTCCCCGACGACCTCCGTCACGTGACGGCGATCTGGTGGCTGCTGCTCTTCTGCAGCTTTGCGGCGTGGAGCGATTCAACGCTCCTTTTCCAAGCCGTGCCCTGCATCACGTTGTTCGCGTTTGTGGGCGTCATCGAAATGTTCGCAGCGTCCACGTTTGCGTTCTTCATCTTTCTAATCGCCACGGCGTTTCTCTATGCCCGCGCGCACCATCGCGCCATGCTCCTGCAAGCATCTCTAGCGGGCTACCGAGACCTGGCTACGATTCGGAAAGGGCCTTGGCGATGGGTGGCTGGGCCGGAATGGGCCATCGCCTCGGCCTTCGGAGTGATCCTCTTGAGCCTGATCGGTGCACCCGTGATTCAAAGGTCGGTCCAGAGCGTCGCCGGCAACGTGAACATCACGGCTTCCAGTTCGACCCGCACGCCGCCGCGCTCGATGATCGGCAGCACGATCAGCCCGGTCGCGCTTCGCATCGGCACGGGCCCGCGGGAGCTTTCCGACCGGGTCGTCATCCAGGCCAAGCTCGATGAGCCGCGCTATCTGCGTGCCGCAACCTACTTGACTTTCGTTCCCTCAAGCGGTTGGAGTCGCGCGACGACCAACGACGTTTCGCCGGCGACCATCGAAGGGCTAGTCCGCGACCGCACCGAACGGCAGCGCTCCGGCAACATGGAGGAGAAACCGTTTTGGCTCATCCTGAACGATGGTCTCTTCGATGACCTGCCGCTGCCCGGAGAGGCTGTCAGCCTTAACCCCGCTATCGATTGGCGCATCCGGGCCGACGGGACGGCGGTTCCGGGGTCCAACTTGCCGGTCATGACCCGGGTATGGGGCTCGGTCTCCGTGCCATCGAAGAGCTTCGAGCCCGTAAACCGCCCCAGGCCGCTCCCCGCGTTCCTGGAGCGCTACGCAGATGCGGCAAGCGTCACGCGGCGCGTCAGGCGCTTGGCGTTTCAGGCGACCCGAGGCTACGAAACCGATATTGAGAAGGCCAACGCCCTGGTGGCGGCGATTGGGGCGAGGTGCCAATACAACCTGTACGCAGAGCCCGTGCCGCTCGGCCAGGACGGGGTCGACCACTTCCTATTTGTCTCGAAGGAGGGCTATTGCGATCTCTTCGCCTCCTCGATGGTGCTCATGGCGCGATGCGTCGGCATCCCCGCAAGGGTCGTAACGGGCTACTATCCGTTTCTTGAAGAAAAGAACGAGCAGGGCTACTACACCATCCGCGAATCCGACGGACACGCCTGGGCGGAGCTCTATTTTGAGGGCGCCGGATGGATCCCGTTTGATGCGACGGAGACGGCCCGCGTGGCTCCGGGATCGGGCCGGGGGCAATCCACGGAAGTCATTCCGTTGGTGCGGCGCGCTTGGTTCCAGTGGACGCTTGGGCTGATGCTACTTGCCCTGGGCTCGCTCGGAGGGATGGCGCTCGTCTCTCAGGCAAGGGCCTACCGCGTGTGGAGCCGCCAGGATCGGGTGATCCAAGCCCAGCTCTTCCAGCGCTTCTGCACGTCGATTCAAACGGTCACGCATCGCCCCAGGAGGCTCTATGAATCGCCAAGCGAGTATGTGGCTGCAACCCGCAAGCAACTCATCGAGCACGGCGCGGAGGCTGAGGAACTGGCGGAGGGGTTCGAGCGGCTGTTCTACGCGCCGCCTGGCTCCACTGGAGGCATGGAAGTGTTGGAGCACAAGGTCGATGCCTTTGTGAAGACGCTCGCCCAATTCCGAAAGGCCAAGGGCTCTTAAGCGGGCGCGGGTAGTCCACAATAGAGCGATGCCGCTCATCTCGCCCAAGGCTCTCGATCATCGAGTCTTGCTGCTCTCCGGTGCCGAGGACGTGCTTCGGCGGGAGGCCCTCGACGAGATCAGGAACCAGCTTGGCGACGACGACGGATTCGACACGGAGTCTTTCGTTGCGGGCGAAATCGACCCCCAAAACTGGATGGCGTCCGCGGGCACTTTGCCCTTCCTGGCCCAGCGGCGAACGGTCTTTGTAAGGCACCTGCTGCGCCTCGACCCGAAGGACACACTGGCCTCCATCGAGGCATCAATGATCGGGCTGCCGGGAAGCTCCCTCTTGGTGCTGGTGGCGGACGACGAGCCTGGCGACGACGAGCGCCAAAGAACGCTCGACCGGCGAAGGACGGCTTGGGAAGCCGGTGTCAAGAAGGTCCAGGGCTACGTCTTCGACCCGAAAACCGACACCAAGGAGCTTCACCGGATGGTGCGGGACCGTCTCGCGGAATCAGGTTTGACGCTGTCCGACAGAGCCCTGTCGAGTTTGATCGAAATGACCGGGGGGAGCCTTGGGCGCGCGCTGGAAGAGGCCGACAAGCTGCGGCTCTACGTCGAACCCGGCGCGACCGTGCAGGCTGGGGACGTTCAGGCGGTCGTGGTCCCCTCGCGAGATTGGAACGTGTACCGGCTGGTTGAAGCCATTGTGAGCGGGCACCTGGGCCAGGCGATGCAGCAGCTCAGGAACCTGGTTGGAAGCTCCAACAAGGCCGACAGCGCGGCCTTCCAGCAGATTTTCCCCACGCTTTCAAGCCAGTTCAAGCTCATCTGGCAGGCTAGGCTTTGCCAAGAGGCCCGGTGCAGCCCGCAGGCGCCCAGCGATGAGGTCCGGCCTCTGCTTCCAATGAAGGGGGACATCTCAAAGGAGCGGGAGTGGCGCATCCGCCCGGCCGTCTTTGCCGCCAAGAGGCTGGACCTGCCTCGTCTGGCCGACTGTTTGGACGTGCTGGCGGAAGCGGACGCAAGGATGAAGGGCCAAGGGGCCAGCTTCTCGGCCATCGAGACGCTGGAGCAGACGGTGATGCGGCTTGTGGCAATTGCGGAACGGTGAAGCCGTTCGGTGCAGAACTCGCTGGCCCGACACTAAAGGTCTACCTGGCACAATTTCCAGGGAATTGTTTCATGTGTAGTGTGTTTTGGTCACAAAACTACTCATTGCAGACAAGTATGTGTTGTGGGAGGCAATTCCTCCTCCAATCGCCATTCGGAACTGGAGACGGTTCCTAAATGGAGGTACGAAATGAGTAATCGAAACTGGAAGATCGCCGTAACCTTGGGGATCTTGGCCCTGCAAGCAGCCGCAGCGTTTGCCGACGACCTGCATCCGCCGCCTTGGCGAGGTGCACCCAACACGACGTTCAATCACTGGACCTTCGACAACGCAATCAACCACAATGATGCGACAGCCGATCAGTGGGGAAACACCCTCGGAGTAGGTCCCGGAACGATCAGCAGTGCAGGTGGCGCTACCGGGCTGCTTACCTTTGAAGGCCGGACCAATGTGATCCGCATCGCCCCAGGGGGCTGGATCATGTTCCTGCTACCCAACAAACAGATGCCTCCTCCCTGGAAAAAGGAGATCTACGTCCAAGTGACGTCCTTTGTGGATGATGGCGACAACGACGTGACCTTCGAACCGGACCCGCAACAGCCTCCAGGCGTTACGGGCTCGCATACGGGCCACGAGGACCTGGCAGGCGGATGGGACTGGGACAGGTTCGAGTTCCAACTCGACCGACAACCTGCGTTCGAGTTCTTTCGTATCCGCAACCTAACCACGGGCACCGACGTTTACATCGACCAGGTCGTGATCGATACGCGGTGCGTTCCTGAGCCGGCATCCCTTGCCGCGCTCGGACTTGGCATCTTGATGATCGCCTCCCGGCGAAGGCAAAGGTAGACCGCTGAGCTTCTTAGGTGGGCCGTCGCCAAAACGGCTCACCTTAGTCGCTTTGCTTTTCATGCCCGATAACCACGAGCCGCAAGTGGCGCAGGACCGCACTCGAACGGCCCCTCAGGTCGGCGGGCTATTGGCTACTCGTGCCTGGCTTGACGACCGGAAACTCTGCCAGCCAATCCGGCACATCCTCTGGCGCGTAGCTGGTCGCAGAAACCCGGTAGGCCGCAAACGAAGGGCATCCAAAGTCAATCGGCTTCTCCGAGCGATCGATCAACACCGCGACTCCATTCACGAGGCCGCCCTGAGCTCGAAGGACCTCCGCGGTTTCCAGAACCGACTTTCCGGTCGTGAGCACGTCGTCGACCACCAGGACCCGGGCGCCTGGGGGCACCGAGGCCCCTCGCCGCAACTTGCGGACCCCGTCTTCAGATTCGACGTAGAGCGCCGGCAGGCCCAGTCGCCGGGCCACCTCGAAGGCAATGATGATCCCACCGGTGGTGGGGCCGGCCACTAGATCGAAGGCGCCATGGCCCCCGTAATGATCCGCAATCGCTCCACAAAGCTCAGAGAGGACGTCGGGCCTCTCAAGAACTCGGAACTTCTCGAAATAGGTGTCGCTATGCCGCCCACTGGTCAGGATGAAGTGGCCTTTGAGAATGGCCCCTGAATCCTCGAGAAGCTTGCCCAGATCAACCTTCGACATGGAACGGCTCCATATCGCGAACGACGTTGTTGTCTTCGTCCAGCAGCACCATCTTGGGCACAACCGGCTCGTCGGTCCAGGTGAACGCGGCGATGATCACACGGTCGCCGGCGTGGAAAAAGTGCGCCGCGCCGCCGTTGAGCCCGATGTGCCCCTTGGGACCGGCGAACGCATAGGTGGCGATGCGCGAAGGGCGGTCCACGGCCCAAACCTGGACCATTTCACCGTCTACGATCCCGACGCGCTGCATGATCTCGCCATCGATCTCGATGCTTCCGACGTAGTCGGGGTTGGCATAGGTGACCCTGGCGTGGTGGATCTTCGACTTAAGCAGTTGGAGCAAGCGCATCGGCAGTTGGCTCGGCGAGGCTTTCCGGCTCGGTTTGAGCCTTTGCGCCCGGCGCCACGGGTTTCACCCTGCGGTGCCATGCGGCCAGAAATCCGCCGGCGGCAAGGATACCCAGCCCGATCCAGACCAGGCTCGTGAACGGCTTGTAGAAGAACTCGATCGGGAAGACGGCGGAGCTGAAGCCAATAACGATGTTGGCCGACTGATCGGTGGCGTTCATCCCCGCAAGCGAAATCTGGTAGTCCTCATCGAGCACCGCTGGCTCCTCTACGGGCCCAGCCGAGGTGATTCGCATCTTCGGGTTCAGCTCTCGCATTTGCCCGGTCGCAACGTTATGAACGGCAAGCTTGGCGCCAAACTTGGTGCCCTCTTGGCCCGGCTGACCTTCGCGTGTCATGCCCTTGTAGCTGATGATGTAGTCCTTGAACCTAAGGGACCTTCCCTTTTGAAGATTGTGGGGCTCGGTGGCGTCGGTCTGGATGCCGCCCATCGCCAGGTACATGTCGTTGAGCAGGCCATGCTGGATGTGGGGCCAGTTCATCGGGTTCGAGTTGCCCGCGGAGTCCTGAACGTAGTAGAGCCCAGGCCGCGCATCGAACGCCTTTCTTGTGTCGAGGCCGCCCAGCGTCTTGTCCATGATTCCGGCGAGCCCGGAGCGCCCTTGTGCAGCCAGGAGGGGCGTCGGTTCCACCCTCAGCTTGACCTTGTTTCGGCGATCGGCCAGGTCGGCGGTGATGCCTTCATAGGTGAGCTTATAGCCCATCGCGAACGCGGGCTTGTTGGCTTGAAGGAGCACCTGCTCCTTGCGCTCGAGGCCGCGCGAAAGGACCAGGCCGGCAAGCAGCACGCCGACACCGACGTGCATGGTCCAGACGGCGAGCGCCTCGCGTTTGGAGTGCTTCCAGCGCTCGCCCATGGTCCAGAGGCTCATGACGATCACGAAATAACAGAATCCTGCGAGGATGAGGGTCCAGGTGAGGGCGGAAACCTCAATGCGCTTGCCCTCTGCGAGCTGGCCGGTGAAGAACAGGGGAATCTTGTCCTCGAACGCGCCGAGCTTGCCCCAGGGGCTATACATGAGCGCGAGGAGCGTTATGCCGGTCAGGCCAAACGACACGCAGGCAGGCCCGTATAGCCGCCCCAAAAGCCGCCTCATCCCGACGCCGCCCCATGCCACAAAGGGCGCCGCCGCCATGATGACCAGGATCGGGAAGACGAACCAAGGCACAATTTGGTGGTACTGCCACTCTTCGATCACCTTCATGCGGTCGCCGAGCGAGGGCGCCATGAAGGCCGAGAGCGCTCCCACCGCGCCAATGGCCATGCCTAGACCTAGGGGGACGGTGACCCAATAGGAGAGCGGCTTTGAGGGAGCCCCCGCCTTCTCTGCGGACTGAGAGCGCAATCGGAGCGCAAGGAACAGAATGGCGCTCACGATGGCGATTCCCAGCATCCACCATTTGCCGACCGATGCCTGGCCGCCGAACTCCTTCGCCACACCGGAAACCATCGGCACGCTCATGCCGAAACCCGCGGCGAGAGCCAGGCCAAACATGAAAAAGCCGGCCCAGCGGTATGCGCCCTCGCGGGTCATCCCGGGACGAGCGTCTTCAGAGGCTGTGAACTCGCGCCTAAGTTCAAACGCCCGAACCGTCCAGAGAGCGCCGAACCCGACGATGCTGAACGCCCCGAGGCCGATCAGCAGCCAAAGCGCGCCCTTCTGCATCTCGGCGAAGCTGTGAACGCTGGTATCGCCCAAAAGGCCGCTGCGGGTCAAGAACGTCCCGTAAACGAAGGAAAGGAACGGCAGAGCGCCCAGCAGCAAGTTGGTGATGACCCACTTGCCACGGTTGATCTGGACGATGAGGCCATGAATAAAGATCGCGCCAAGGACGAAGGGAACAAAGCTGGTGTTCTCGACCGGGTCCCACTTCCAGAAGCCGCCCCAGCCGAGCGTCTCATAGGCCCACAGACCGCCCATGCAGAGGCCGACGCCGACAAGCGTGAGGGAAACGAGCGCCCAGGGGCGGACGAGCCTGGCCCAGTCAACCACCTGCTTCGTAATGAGCGCGCTGACGGAGTAGCAGAAAAGCGCCGTGAGCGATCCAAAGCCAAGGAAGATGACGGGCGGATGGATGATGACCCAGTAGTTCTGAAGCGCCGGCGAAAGGCCTACACCGTCCGGAGGGACGATGAACTTCCCTTCCGATGCGACGATGTTGAACGGCGACTCGTAGGCGATGATCGCGCAAAGCGCCGCTTGAAACAGAGCGTAAAAGACCGTGTACCAGCGCCGGTAGATCCCGGAGCTTTTCATCGTCAACAGCCCGAATGCAGCCGAGCAGACCGCCCAAAGCAAGAAGCTCCCCTCTTGGCCCGCCCAAACGCCGGCGATTCGATAGGGGACCGGGTTCATCAGGTCGTTGTGCCCGAAGACGTAGGGGTATTCGAACCGGTTCTGGACGAAGAGCGTGGCAAGGACCAGGAACACGCCAAACAAGGAAGCCGATCCGAGCGTGAAGCCCCAACCGCCGACAGTTTTGCCCCACTTCGTCTTCGGGGCAAACAGCCAACCTACGATGGCTGCGATGAAGAAGGCGATGCCGAGAAAAACGAGCGCCCTACCGCAAACGCCAAGGGCCAGAGACCAATCTGGCGCTACGGGCATCTCGTGCTGGTGGTCAGAGAGTTCCTGCAAAGGTTATTCCTTTTCCTTTCCTTCGTACTTGCTGGGGCACTTGAGGTTGAGCTGCCGCGCATGAAAGACGCCGTCCTTCATGCCTCCGATCGCCACGACCTGGGTGGCTTCCCCCATGTTTGAGGGCGCCGGGCCATCGTAGATAACGTCCATTCGGCCGCCATTGGCGTCGGTCATCGTGAAACGAACTTCGCTCTTGGCCAAATCGGTGAAGAGCGTCGTTTTGTCCAGGTCGCCGATCACGTGGAGGCCATTGGCCGTGCTCGTTTTTGCCTCTGCGATCGTGACGTAGGGGCTGGCGTTGTTTAGGAACGCCATCATCATCACGCTAGCGGCCAGGACGCCGACGACCACCGAAATCAGAACTCCGATCTTCATATGTGCCTCAAGGTTCAACAACGCACCGGCCCGTGTTGCTCCCAGTTATGTCTACGAATGATTCCAGAATGAGATTTCTGGAAACTCATTCGAAAGTGCGAGTGTTAGGTGCAATCAGATACAATCGGGACGTTCTTATCATGATTCATTCGAAGAGAATTTGGCTCGGTGTTTGTCTGGCCTCGGTGCTGGCGGTGATTCCCGCTTGGCTGAGCGCCCAAGCTGGGACGATTCAGCCCGCAGCGCCTCAGACGACGAACCTCACCCTTTACTTCTCCTGCAACCTTGGCAGCTTCAAGATGCTGCCCAAGACGGAGCTTGCCGACGGGCACATCGAGGTCTCTTTCACGGGGACCCTCCTCCTGAGCGGTTTTCAGGGCAAGGCGCAAGTCACGGGTAACGTGAACAAGGAATATGAGGGCTATGGCAGGGTCGTCTACTTCGGAACGGGCAAGGCCGTCCTCGATGGGAAGTTCCGGGGCATCCAGTGGTTTGGGTCCAACATGACTGGTTCCTGGAAGGGGAACGGTGTCGCGCGGCTTTACGGCGAGTTTGACCAGCAGCTCAACACCGGCAAGTACTGGTTCGACAATCCCACCGACAAGAGCGATTGGGGCACATTCGGCATGAACGTCGAGGTTCCCAAGCGCATGGGCATCGGCCCCGAGCAGGTCACCCCGCGGCGGCGAACCGGCGGCTAAGGCAAAGCCCTTGCTCAGGCAGACCTTTTTCCATATCCCCGGCATAGGACGCACCACGGAGCGCCTACTCTGGGAGCATGGCTGCCACGACTGGGAGACGCTGCTTTCCAGGTTGGACAGCGTGCCCATGCCCGAAACGGCGAAGGCCCTGGCCCCGGCCATACTTGAGCATTCGATCCGCGCCGTCGAGTGCCAAGAACACCAGTTCTTCGCCAAGCCGCTTGGGCTTAATGAGGCGTGGCGCGCTTGGCCCGAGTTCCGAGAGAGATGTGTCTATCTGGACATCGAGACCGACGGCGGCTTCGAGGGCGACTCGGTGACCATGGTCGGGCTCTACGACAAGGACGGCTTTCGCGCTTTGGTCCGGGACGTGGACCTTCACCTCTTTCCCGACATCATCACTCACTACTCGATGATCGTCACCTTCTTCGGGTCGGGGTTCGACCTTCCCATGCTGCAGAAGAGGTTCTGGGGGATGGAGTTCGACCAGATTCATCTCGACCTCTGCCCCACGTTCAAGCGGGTTGGGGTTCGGGGCGGCCTCAAGAAGATTGAGCGCGCGCTTGGCATTGCTCGGGGCGAAGAGACCGATGGCCTCACCGGCCTCGATGCAATTAAGCTCTGGCGCGAGTATCAAGAGGGCAGCGCAAAGGCGCTTCAGGTGCTCGTCGACTACAACCGTGAGGACGTGGTGAACTTGGAGAAGCTCGCGGGAATCGCCTACCGGATGCTCAGGGACGTCACTGTTCCCTTCGCGATGAGGACCTAAGCCCTAGCGGCCATCAGGCTTTTGCCTTGACCCTTGGGTGCGCGGGACCTTGCCGTCCCAGCGGCCTGTTGCACCGGGTGAGGTGCTCAACATGAAACAAACCCTCTGGGCGGCCCTTGCGGCCGTTCTACTCGTCATTTCGGGGTGCGCCGGCGGTTACGACGCCGCCGGCTCTGCCGAACAGGCCACTCCATCCTCCGTTGCGGAGGCTAACCCCGCTGAAGCCAAGCTCGCCTCCAATCCGGGCGTCCTAGAGAACATCGGGGAGCTCAAGGCCAACCTTGCCAAGCGAAGCGTCATCCGAAGCGGCGATCTCTCCGTTCTCGTCGAAAGCGCTCAGAAAGCCGAAAGGTCGGTGAATGCCAAGGTCGACGCTTGGGGCGGATACGTGGAGCGGTGCCAGACTTCCGATCTTGCCGGAAGCCAGCCACGGATTACCCTGCTGGTAAGGGTCCCCGCCAACCTGTTCGAACAGGCGCTCGACGCCTTTGCGGACCTCGGCACGCTGGAGTCCAAGTCGATCCAGAGCGAAGACGTCACATCGAAACTGGTGGACGTGGATGCCCGGCTGGCCACGATGAGAGCGACCGAGGAGGCGATGAGGCGAGCCATTCGTGAGTCGCGATCCGCAGCCGAGATCGCCACTCTCAAGGACCAGGCGCACAAGCTGAGAGTCGATATCGAGAGCGTGGCGGCGCAACGGAAGGCCATCGGTTCGTTGGCGGTGCTCTCCAAGATCGAGGTGAAGCTGGTGCAGCGGGCCAACCCGTCGGGCGTCGGCGATCCCAACTGGGCCAAAGAGGCCTGGGCCGGTTCGCTCAGCAGCGCTTCGGCTCTCGGCAAGGGGTTAGGCGCCATGGCGATCTACGCGGTCACTTACTCGCCGTTCTGGGGCCCCGTCCTCTGGCTTGCAGTCCATCTGTCGCGCAAGGCGGTTGCCAAGAAGCGGGAGCGATTCAAGCCCGCGACAGCTCAATCCTGGTTCGAGGTCTGAGAAGCTGGGCTCTTGGATCGCGTGAACCGTCCCGGTGAGTCCAGGAGGCTCCGGGGCGGTTCCGGACTCATTCGCGCCAGCCCGCCCGGATATATGCCTGGTACGCTGAAGCAGTCTATGAAGTACGGCTCCCTCCCTGGAATCTCGAAACCGATTTCGCGCCTGGTGCAAGGCACCGTGATGATCAACTCCAAGGAGAAAGACGCCAGTTTCGCCTTACTGGACGGCATCTTTGAGCTGGGCTGCAATTGCTTCGACACCGCCAACATTTATGGGGGCGGGGATAACGAGCGGACGGTCGGCGAGTGGATCCGCAGCCGGAAGGCGCGGGATTCGGTGGTCGTGCTCGGCAAGGGCGCGCACCCGAAAGACGGCGTCGAGCGCTGCAACCCGAGGCACATCGCCGAGGACATCGAGGAGTCGCTTTCCAGGTTTGGGTTCGAGCAGATCGATCTCTATGTGCTTCACCGAGACGACCCAAAGGTCCCAGCAGACGAGATCATCGACGCCCTGAACCACCACAAGCAGAAGGGAGACATCCTGGCGTTCGGCGGGAGCAACTGGAAGCACAGCCGACTGGAGGAGGCCAACTCCTTCGCGACGAGAAAGGGGCTCACGCCATTTGTCGTCTCCAGCCCACAATACGGTCTCGCCTGGCCCCAACGAGAGGTCTGGGAAGGATGCGTCACGATCGGCAGCCCGGACGCCCAAGAGGCTCGGGACTGGTACAAGCAGCACCCGGAGGTCTCGCTCTTTCCCTGGTCGAGCCTTGGCGGCGGGATCTTCTCAGGCAGGTTCTCAAGGTCCAATGTGGACAGCTTCACAAGCTATATGGACAAGCTGTGTGTGGACTGCTATGCCCATGAAGAGAACTTCCGCAGGCTGGACCGCGCCACCGAGCTTGGACGCGAGCTTGGGGTGACGGCGGCGCAGGCGGCGCTCGCTTGGCTGCTGCACCAAGAGGGCAACATCCATCCGCTGGTGGGATGCGGGACCGTGGACGAGTTCAAGCTGAACCTCGAAGCCCTCCAACTCGAGCTGACCCCCGAGCAACTCCGGTACCTGGTAAACGGGTGAACTGGGCCAGACCGAAGATCGTTGACCCTGTTTGCCCTTGCGAGGGGCCCGGGCTCCCGGCGGGACAGCGAAAATCGTGCGCCCGCGCCTTCGGCGGGCGTATACTGTTTCGTAAGTCCTTCGGGCGCACCTTGAGGAAACTATGCAGACTCTCGCATTTTTGCAGGGCCAAGAGATTTGGATCGTCGCCATCGTCATTTTGCTGCTGTTTGGCGGCAAGAAAATCCCTGAACTGATGCGCGGCGTCGGCAAGGGCGTTGGCGAACTGCAGTCGGGCATCGAAGAGGGCAAGAAGAACTTCGAGGACGCCAAGCGATCGACACGAGATGCGATCGAGGCAAAGCCAAAGACCGACTCGGCAGAGCCTGCGAAGATCGAAGACTGAGGGCGGCAGGGACCAGGGGACCAAGGGAAAAGAGGACGACGAGTCCATAGTCGCGATCCTGTGCAGACCGCCTGCTGGAGTTTGCCGACGGGGCTGGCTGAAGCTTTGGCATTGTTTGCTTGGCAGGGACTTCGCATCGAACACCCCGAGGATTGGGCGCCCGTGGTGCTCTCCGGAACGCGCATAGAGGGTTACGCGCGATTGGCGGGGCCGGGCTCGCTGGGTTGCCAGCTTCGGTGGCAGAGCGCCAAGGCCGGCGCCGACCTGAACAAGGCCCTCAGCCATTACCTTGAACGCCTGAAGACTGACGCCAAGCGGGCAAAGGTCCCCTTCTCCTGCGAAAGCAAACCCATAGGCCAGGGTCTCGCCTATCGCTGGACCGCCGAGGGCCAGGCGCGAGGCTCTCTTGTCTTTGAACCGGATTCATCGCGCGTGCTGTTCCTTGAGGTCTTCGGCGCAAAGAAAGACCAGCTTTTGCCACTGCACCGGCAGGTCTCCGATTCGCTGCGCTCCTCTGTGGATGAGGAGATGGAGCTCTGGTTGCTCTTTGGGCTATCGCTGCGCGTTCCGGCGGGTTTGTCGGTGCTCTCCAAGAAACTGGAATCCGGACGGACGACGCTGGAACTGGGCGCCAAGCGGCACTGGGTCCATGCTCAGCGATGGTCGTTCGCCGAGCAGCTTATCCAGAAGCACGGGCTTGAGAACTGGGTTTCGGGCCTTCTCGGCAAGCGCGCTCGGGTGGTCGAAGGGCCTTTTGGTGAGGGCCGCGTTGCCGCCAGGTACGCTCAGGGTCCGCTTCGATCGCGGCTGGCGCTCATCCGGCACCAGCCCGATCGGAACCAGATCGTCGTGCTGAAGACCCTCGACGTAAAGGACAGCAGCAAGTGGCCATGGGATTGGATCGTCTAGTCGCCAAGTTCCAGCCGAGAGCCCCAAAGGACCCTCGGGCCGTGCTGCGATGCCGTCCACGGCGGTGCGAAGCGGTGGAAGAGGAGGCTCAGCCGGACGGATCGATGCAGCTCCGGGCGCCGCTCAACAAGACCTCGCGCGGCTTGCAGGCCATGATTGCCCGGGCGGCCAAGGCGCCGGTCAAAAAGACCTTCGAGCTTGAGGCCGTCGGGGCGTTCGTCTGGTCCCTGTGCGACGGCACGCTTTCCCTTGAGGCCATGGCAGAACGGCTGCGAACGCAGTTCAAGATGAACCGGCTGGAGGCCGAGGCGGCGCTCGTTGCGTTTGTGCAGACGCTGGGAAGGAAGGGGCTCATCACGCTGCTCCCCGCCGAGCCCAAGAGGTCAAAAGGAGCCAAGCATGGCCGATAGGCACCGATCCGACGCGGACCCGCCTCTCCGTGAGGCATGGCGACAGGCACTGGCCGGAATCCGGGTGCGTTTTGGGAGGCATGTGCTCACCGGCGTTGGAATCTGCCTGGGCACGGCGTTCTTCGCCAGCACCTTGACCTTGCGCGCCACCGAATCCGCCTCGGCGAAAACCGATCCGGCGGCGCTTTCCCGCCTCGACTGGCTCGCGGGCACTTCCCTCTTGATGTGCCTCGTGGGTATCACGAATTCGATGCTGCTCTCGGTCGCCGAGCGCTTTCGCGAGATCGGCACCTTCAAGTGCATCGGCGCGTCGGACACGTTCATCGTCAAGGTGTTTCTGATGGAGGCGTTCGTGCTTGGGGCGATCGGCTCGATCGCTGGGGCGCTGCTAGGCGTTGCCCTGATGGGAGGAGCGCTCGCGATGATGGGTTTCGCGGTTCCATGGGCCGTATTGCCGGCTAAGGGGCTGCTCGCGATTGGGGTGGGGATGCTCCTGACGGTCGGGTCAGCGATCGGGCCGGCGGTGCAGGCGGCAAGAATGCCCGCCGTGTCGGCTCTCAGGACGGAGGTTTAGCCGCCTCGCCCACTTGCCGCCATAATCTGGCTATGGCGAGGGAGTGCGTGGTGAGGACTCTGGACGTCGTACGGACGTACGGCTCCGGCGATGCCGCCGTCCACGCGCTTGCCGGGATCACTTGCGAGGTGTTTCAGGGCGAGTACGTCTCGATCATGGGGCCCTCGGGGTCTGGCAAGAGCACGCTGTTCAACATGATCGGCGGTCTGGACAAGCCGACTTCGGGCAGCGTTTTCGTCAACGGCGTGGACATTGCCGCGCTGACTGCCCGCGAGCTGGCGTTCCTAAGATGCCACACCATCGGCTACATCTTCCAAACCTTCAACCTCATCACCGTGCGCACGGCGCTGGAGAATGTAACTTTGCCGATGCTCTTTGCCGGAAAGCTCCCCGACGAGGCCGAGGAAAAGGCGATGGCGCTGCTGGACCGGGTGGGGCTCGGAAACCGCTACCACCACCGCCCCAGCGAGCTCTCGGGTGGACAGCAGCAACGTGTTGCGATCGCCCGCGCACTCGCCAACAGCCCCGCGATCATCCTCGCCGACGAGCCCACGGGGAACCTGGACCTGCGCACCGGCAAAGAGATCATCGAGTTGCTGAAGGAGCTCAATTCCGAGCAGGGCGTGACCATCGTCTCGGCGACGCACGACCTGAAGATGCTCGACGTCAGCGACCGGATCTTCCATATCCGGGATGGGATGCTGGATAAGGTGGAGGAGCGCCTAGACGTGCAAATAGAGCTTGGGACCGTCAGCTCAGAAGTGTGACCGTTTCCAAAACACTTCCTGGCTAGTGCCTCGAAGTGCCTGTCTCCGTGTCTGGGTCTCGGTCCTCCGGGGCGAGTCCCTCATCATCGGGCATGTGCTTCCAGTATGCGCGCTCTTGCCAAGACACAAATGCCGCACCCGTTAGGCATAGAACGAAATAAATGGACGGTACGATCCAGTTAATGGGCGGCAAAGCGTTCTTTAGTGCCCACTCACTCGCGAAGCCTCCCCCAACTACAAAACCGGAAACACAGGCAAATAGAAGACAACCCCGAAGACAGGTCATCGTCCACCCACTTCAGTGGGGACATCCAAACCCGATGCCGCTCCGACAGCCTGTAACGCCGTGACCGCGTTGTACCTCAAGCGGGCCCTTCTGAAGAGGTATGACCTGCGCTCATTCGGCAAGCGCTCTCAGTTTCGTTTCCGCCTCGAGGCCCTTGTTCGATAGAGCTTCTCTGTGAAACCGCCCTCCGCCTCAAAGGCGTTGGCTTGAGCTTGGATCTGCTTGTCGAGCAGATGACAAACGAGATTCAGCAGCGCTAGTGCGGCGTTAGCGAGGGGGATGGACGGGCATGGACCAGCATGGACGCCTTCCGGAGAAGGATTTTGAGACGAACGCTTTTCGAGGTTTGCCCTAGCCAACGCCATCTCCGCATCGCACCACTGGAGAACCTCTTCAAGGCATGAATAGTGCCGGGCCCTGAACCGCTTGAGAGCGGCGTGGTCGGTATCCCACTGAGGGTACTTGCGCTGCCTCAAATAGTCCTCGTAATCGAGCCTGAGCTCCTCGAGGCTCGATCGCGCCGCGTTGGTCAGCTTCAACTCGAGCTTCTTGGACGTGGCGCTGAACTGGCTACCTTCAGCGATGTTCTGGACTCCGGATCGCGCCGCTTGAATCATCTGATCGCAGGTTCGGCTTGTCTTGGGAATGAAGTGCCTAACAAAGTAGTCTGTCAGATCGAATACCAGCCGAGCTAGCTGAAAGGTCTTGAGCTTCCGGTAACCGCCGTGCTTCGGAATGAGGGGCTCATCCATAGCATCAATTCGCTAGTCCATGCCCGTCCATGTCCAGTCCATGCCTGTCCTAGTTCTCCTGAACTACACAGCCTCGCCCAGATAGGCCTCAATGACCTTGGGGTTGTTGCGGATGTCCGCCGGGCCGCCAAAGGCGATCTCCTCGCCGTGGTCCAGCACGAAGATCTTTTCGCAGAGGTTCATCACGAACCGCATGTCGTGCTCGATCAGCAGCACGGTCTTGCCGAACTCGTCGCGGATGCGCCGAACGGTCTGCAGAAGGTCCTCGCTTTCTTGGGGGTTCATGCCGGCGGCGGGCTCGTCGAGCAGAATGAGCTCGGGCTTGGTGGCCATGGCGCGGGCAATTTCCAGGCGGCGCTGCTTGCCATAGGGCAGGTCGGAACTTCGGGCGTGGGCCACGTCCTGGAGATCCATCACTTCAAGCAAGTGATAGGCTTCTTCTTGAAGTGCCTCGGTTTCCTTGATCGCGGACGGCAGATAGGCAAAGGCGCTCGCCAGAGACGACTTGTGCCTGAGAAACGCCCCTACCGTCACATTCTCCAGCACGGAAAGCGCCCCGAAGAGGCGGATGTTCTGGAACGTGCGACAAATCCCCATCTGGGCGATCTTGTTGGGCGGGCTGCCGGTGATGTCCTTCCCGTTGAAAAGCACGGCGCCTTCCGTAGGTTGGTAAACCCCCGTGATCATGTTGAAAACGGTGGTCTTCCCTGCACCGTTCGGTCCGATGAGGCCGAAAAGGTCGCCCTTTTCGATGCTGAAGTTGGCCCTGTTGACCGCCACCAACCCGCCAAAGCGGATCGTCAGGTCTTGAACTGTAAGGACGCTCATTGGCGAGCCCCCTTGCTCAGGGAGCCGGTCATGAGGGACTTGAAGAAGCTCCAGCTATATTCGTGATGGCCCATAAGGCCGGTCGGCTTGAGGATCATCACCAGGACGAGAGCGCCGGAGAACAGCGCCCAGCGCAGATCGCTGGCGGCGTAAACGGTCTTTCCGACAAGCGCTTCAAGTGGACCGATCTTCTGCAGCAATCCGCCAATGATCGGCTTGAGATAGATGATCACCACGAGGCTAAGGCCGATGGCCCCAAAGCGTGGCAATCCGGTCGCCCGAGCCGGGGTGAAGAACAGCGCGATGATCAAGCAGAGCATCGCCGCAAGCGCGGGATAGGACAGGACCACGGAGAGCTGCTGGCCATACAGTTTGAAGCCAAGCCACGCCACACCCATTGCCGAGATGACGCCCAACACGCTCCAAAACGCCTTCTGCTTTCCATCGAACCGCAGGATCGCCTTCTGGCTCAGCACCTGGACCAGCTTGCAGATCAAGATCGCCGCGATGATGAGTCCATAGAGCTCGGTTGCGGGGATGTTGGGCACCTTGCGGAGGCCCTCTTCGAGGAGTTTCATCGTGATGCCGGCAAGAGCGGCGCCGGTGATGCTTCCCGTGCCGCCAATCACGACCATGGCGACGAGCATGAAGCTCGTATCCATCTTGAAGTCGTCGGGAGAAACCGGGCCGTTATAATGCGCGAAAAGGGCTCCTGCCATCCCGGCCAGCGCAGCGCCGATCACGAATGCCTGGACTTTCACGCGCGTCGTGCTGACTCCGGTCGCATCCGCTGCGAGTTCGTCTTCCCGAACCGCAAGAAAGCTCAGCCCGTGGGCGCTCTTCAAAAGGTTGCGAACCACAGCAAGCGTCCCGATGAAAAGCAGGATGATGCACCAAAGCTCGGTGAGCTTGGGAACACTCTGGATGCCCGTCGCGCCGCCCGTGTCGAGCTTGCTATCGAGCCCGATTGGGAAGTGGAGAAGCTGGATCACTTGCCACAGAACAAAGTGGACCGCCCGAACCACCCCATAACCAACCACCGCCGTGAGGATGCCGACGCCCCACTTGCCGATGCCCTCGCGGTCCTCCGCATAGCGCCGATACACCGGCAGCAACCCGACCACCGCGACGACGATCGCAATGACCGTTAGGAACACAGAAAGCGTGATCGCCTGCGCGCCGCCATCCTGGTTCCTAAGGATGACGTTGACGATCTCACCGAAACCGAGCGTCGCAACGGCCAGATAGTCGCCCTTAAGCCTTAGGGACGGCAGCCCGACGATCAAACCGGCGATAGCCGAAGCACAGGCTCCCGCCACAACCATCATGGCGAGCCAGACGATCGGGTGCTGCTTCCCTTGCTGATAGAAGAGCAAAGTCAGCTTGCCGCTCGTCATGGCGCCGATCAAATAGAACGCGGCGTGGCCGATGCTGAACTGGCCGGTGATGCCGTTGATCAGGTTCAAGCTGGTTGCCAAAGTGGCAAAAAGCAGCGCCAGAACGAACAGCCGGACGTCGTAGATGCCCAGCTTCGGCGCCACAAAGTTGTGGAAACCGTAGAGCAACGCGAAAACGAGCAATAACGAGATGAAACGGACGATCCAATAGCGGCCGGCGCTGAACCGCGGGGCGTTCAGAACGGATTCGATCATGGTGGGTGCAATCGCCATATCAGACCTTATCCGCCGTGCTGCCGAAGAGCCCTCCGGGTCGGAAGAGCAGAATGACGATGAGAATGACGAAGGCGACGGCGTCGCGATAGCCCGCATAGCCTGCCCAAACGACAAGCACCTCGGCGCACCCCATGATGAGGCCGCCGACCACAGCGCCCGGGATGTTGCCAATGCCGCCGAGCACCGCGGCGACGAACGCCTTGACGCCCGGGATCAAGCCGATGAAGGGCTGGAGAGGTTGGCCGAACGCAGTGGCGTTCATCATGCCCGCCGCGCCCGCCAGGCTCGAACCGATGACAAACGTGACGACGACCACCCGGTCCACGTTGACACCCATCAGCGACGCCGTTGCGAAATCGTGGGAAACCGCGCGCATGGCGCGCCCCATGGTGGTCTTGGTCACAAAGATCCAGAGCCCCGTCATCAGCACCAGCGTCACTCCAAGCACCGCAAGCTGGCTTTGCTGGATGGTGATGCCCGCAAAGTGGATCGGTTTGGCGAGGACGTTGACCTCCTCGACGATGCTGGGCTGCGGGGAGGTTTGGAAGATGAGGCGTCCCGTGTACTCCAGGAACAGAGAGACGCCGACCGCGGTGATGAGCACCGAGATTCGAGGGGCGTTCCTCAGGGGCCGGTAAGCCAGACGCTCGATGATCACGCCGAGGATGGCGCACCCCACCATCGCGATCAGCAGCATGGCGATCAGCATCACGTAAGGGTTCATCGTCATGCGGTTGAACCACACCATCGCCGTGTAATAGGCGAAGTAGGCGCCAACCATGTAGATGTCGCCGTGAGCGAAGTTGATCAGGCGAAGAACGCCATAAACCATCGTGTAGCCGAGGGCGATGAGCGCATACACCGCCCCCAGCTGCACGCCGTTAACCAGTTGCTGCGGAAGTTGTCCCCAATCCAATCGTCGGCAACCTACTTCTTCTTCGATTCGAACACAAAGAACGGGATCTGCTTAACGGGCTTGAACTCCGTCTTTCCAACCTGCAGCACGAGTGCCGGCTTCTGAGCGTTGCCGTCCGCGCCGATCGTGATGCTGCCCGACACGCCCTTCATGTCCTTCACGCCGGCAATCGCCGTGATCAGGCTCTTGCTGTCGGTCGCGCCGGACGCCTTCAGCGCCGTGAGCACCACGTTGGTCGCATCGTAGCCGAGGGCGCCCATCGCCGTCGCGGGCGGATGGTTGTACTTGGCCTGGAACTTCTTGACGAAGTCCTGGACCTCCGCTCGCTGCTCGCTGTTGTGATAGTGGTTCAGGAAGTACTGGCCCTGGATGCCGGTGCCGCCCGAGTTGATGAGCTGGGTGCTGTCCCAACCGTCGCCGCCGAACATCGGCACGTTCAAGCCGACCTGTTCGCGCTGGCGGGCGATGGGCCCAACCTCTGTGAAGTACCCCGAGCAGAACATGCCGTCCGGGTTCTTCGACTTGATGTTGGTGAGCTGGGCTTTGAAGTCCATGTTGCCGCCCGACTCATAGAACTCCTCGGTCGCGATCTTTCCGCCGAAGAACTCGAAGGCCTCTTTGAACACGTCGGAAAGGCCCGTCGAATAGGGGAGTTTGCGGTCTGTCATGACGGCGACGTTGCGCAGCTTGAGGTCCTCATAGGCGAACTTGGCCATCGCGGCGCCCTGGAAGTTGTCGGTAAAGCACGCCCTGAAGATCGCGCCGCCCTTTTGGGTGATGTCCACGCGGGTCGCGCCGACGGCGACGATCGGCACCGAGTTCTCTTGGCAGACCTGGGCGGCCGGAATGGTGATTCCGCTCGCCACTTCGCCGATGACAGCCAGGACCTTGTCCTCGCCCACCAGCTTTTCGGTGGCCGACTTGCCGCTCTCGGGTTTGGAAGCGGTGTCCTCTACCTTGAGCTCGATCATCTTGCCGTTCACGCCGCCTGCGGCGTTGAACTCGTCGACGGCGAGCTGGGCGCCATTCTTGGAGTCCTCGCCCCAGGGCTGGTTATCGCCCGAAAGGCTGGAGATGAGGCCGATTTTGATCGTGTCGCCCTCGGCTTTGTTGCCCTCGGCCGTAGGCAGTTCACGCCCTGGCGCCGCCGCCGTTCCTCCGGCTGCGCCACCGCCTGAGGGTGCAGGATTGTCGGTTCCGCCGCCCCCTGAGCAGCCAGAACAAGCAGCGAGACTGAGCGCCATAGCGGCGCTGAAAAGCGACATTGACAAGGAGAAAAGGCTTCTTTGCTTCAACTTCGCACCATCCTGATCCGGGCGTCGTTCACACCGGTCGTTGAGGGCGTCAGTATACATAACCTCAGAGGGCAAGCCAAGGGTAATCTCGCGAAATCGCGTTTCAAGTTGAGGGCACCCATGTCAGACGAGCAATCCAAAGCGTTTCTCGATTCCGCAACCCAGGCCTTGCACAACGGCGAGTTCGCCAAAGCCCTGGAGTTTGTCCAGCAGGCCATTGCCGTCCAACCTGAGAGCACCGACTCCTATGTCTTGAAGGGCGTTGCCCACTCGCAGCTCCAGCAGGCCGATGAGGCCACGGAGGCATTTCGGCACGCCATTATGCTCTCGCCCTACAACGTGAAGGCCTATTACAACCTGGCCGTCCATTACAACAGCCTCGGGCAGAAGGTCTTGGCGGCTGAAATGGCGAAAGAGGCCGTGCGGATCGATCCCAAGCACGTGGGCGCGAAGGACCTTTTGGGCCGCATCGAGAACGAGATCAAGCCGCCCGAGACGACGGTTCCGCATACCGGCTCCTCGGAGCCTCCTGCTGAACAGCCGATGGCGCCGCCGCCCGGCACGACGGGTCCCGACCCCGTCCCCGCGCCCGGCCCGCAGCCTTTTTCGCAGCAAGGTCCCGCTCCGGGGCCCTACCAGCAGCCTGGCCAGCCTCCACAGCCTGGGCAACCCTATTATAGGCCTGGATATGAGAACCGGTCGGTGCACAGCATCGGGTTCGTCGAAAACATGGGCGGCGCCTGGACGACGGTCGGCTATGCGATTGGAGGGATTGCGTCTCTCTTTTGGGTGATTGGCCTCGGACGGTTGGCCACGATGTGGAGCCAATCCGGCGGAGACTTCCAGAAGCTGGCCGAACTGAACCAGCAGCAGGCTTTTGCCACCGGCGCTCCGGGCGAGCTCCTGCTCCAGCTCGTTTCGCTTTTTGTGCTGTTGGTGTCGCTGGTCTGGATGATCATGGACATCGCCGACAGGCGCGGGAATTGGCTCTGGCTGCTGCCGTTTGTCATTTGCTGCTGCTGCACAGGCGCCTACGGACCGATGCTCCTGATTTACGTTTGGAAGGGCCGAGATTAGGGCGCGTCCGTCGGGGGGCACAAGGGGCCGCAAGGTGAAAGCGAAGAGTGAAGCCCTGGTACCAAGGGCTGCCCCCTTCCATCTTCCCTAGCCCCAACGAGCCGCAAAGTGCCTTCAAATCCCCGGCTGGACCAGCTTCCTCCACATCTCCTGCAACAGGATCGCCTGGCCGCCGTGATAGGACTCATGCTGGATCACGTGGCCCACGATCCAGCGGGCCGTGAACTCCCACTCCTTGTAGGGCAACAAAGAACCAGGTGAGGGCCAACTTGCAATTGCCTTCAAAGTCCTTTCCCGGATCTGGTCGTGCATTGCCAAGTATGCGTTGATGGGTCGAGGCGCGACGGTCGGCCACTCTCCGATCTCGACTTTGGTCTCCTCGCTCAGCAGCAACTTGTCCTGGTTCGGGTCCGAGGGCAAGCCCATGAGCACGCGCTCAAACCAGAACGACTCCACGTCGGCGATATGCAAAATGATCGACCCAATGCTGTGGCCCCCGGGATCCGGCTGCCAGGAGATCGCCTCAGGAGGCAGGTCGGAGTCCAGTTCGCCACGCCATTCGCGGGTGCCGTCGAGCAAAATGCCCGCGAGCAGCCCGTAGGGCTCCGGCAAGTGGTTGAATTCCTGAAGATCGGTCGTCACTTCTTCCATGGCATCCCATTATCGCCGTCAGTGACTGGCCGCCATCCGGCCCAAATGGCCCTGGCGGGCCCTTCGGGAACCGACACGAAGTAGAACGGCGCCGGTCCGCGCCATTACCAGACGTCACTGGAAAACTCTAGAGTCAGGCGGAGAAAGAATAGCATTCTCAACCTGAGATGCGGATTGAGGTTCGAGGTGCAGGGTGTGGGGTGCTGGGTGTGAGGTGTGAGGTGTGAGGTATGGGGTGTGGGGCCAGAATTCACCTCGCCCCAGGGGGAGAGGTCGGTGCCTGCCCCGGTTCCATCGGGGAACGCAGTGAACCGGGTGAGGGGGAGGGGACTCAAACCCCGGGGCCACACCTTTGAACCCCTGACCCTTAACTCCTCTGCAGAAACACAAAGACGCCGTTCTTGTTGGAGATCACGATGTCCGCGAGGCCGTCCCGGTTCATGTCTTGAACCACGAACTGCGTACCCACCCCCGAGTCCTCATCGATCACATGCCGTACCCATTCGACCTTGCCTTTGGACCGGACGAGTTCATAGCGAACGAGCCACGACGGCTCTTCCGAGCCCACGTCCACCCCGGGAGGATGCGCCCATTTGCGCTTTCCAGTGATCAGATTCACTACCCTGGAGCGACCCAACGGAGCTAGGATCGCCGCATGGGTCTCCGAAACGGTCTCGTCGATCGTGTGGCGCTCGAATCTCCCGTCGGGCTTCTGTTCCGCCCACCACACGCCGCGCGCGTGGGCGGAGCTGGCGAGAAGGTCCACGCGTCCGTCCGCGTTCACGTCGAACGCGGGGATGTGGGCGCAGTCTGCGAAGATCACCGCACTCTGAAAGCTCCACGGGGCGGCCTTTGGGTCCTTGGGTTGAAGGTAGGCGCCGTCCTTGGTCAGTACATCCAGTCTCCCGTCGCCATTGATGTCCCCCACACCCAGGCCATGCGCATACCGCTGCGAACCTGCGCCCTTGGGACCGCTGATCGGGTGGCAGGTCCATGGCTTATCCGAATCCGCAGAGGGCTCGAACCAAGCCAGATAGTTGTCGTCGGTGCCCATGACGAGGACCCGCTTGCCACTCTTGAAAAGGTCGATATAGAGCGGGCTCTCGTTGCAGGCGCTACGCCAGATGAGGTGCTCTTTCCATGACACTTCACCTCGCCCCATGAGGGAGAGGCCGGTGAGCTCCGGCGAACCGGGTGAGGGTTGCGTCTGAACCTTAACCAGGCTCGTATCCTGCAACATGTTGCGCCCGGCTCCTGGATTCTCCCGCCAGATGGCCTGCTCTCCCGGCATCCCAATGACGATCTGGTCGATCCAGCCGTCGTGGTTCACGTCTTCGGCCCAGCAATGAAAGCAGTTGCTGTATTGGGTCTTGGGTTCCAGCTTGGGGACCGGAGCTATCTCGTGCGGCGTCCAAGGGTCAGAGAGCTTTCGGGGCGCTTCGTACCACACGTTCCCCGCCATCACGTCGAGCCTTCCATCGCGGTTGACGTCGGCGACGGCGACACCCTCCGAAACGAATCGCTGATCGAGAATGACCCGAGAGAAGCTAACGGCCTCGTCATGGATTGGGTGCATGCCCCGCTGGGCTCCAGGCAAAGATGCCAAGAGCGCCGCGAAAAGAGGGATTCGGAAGATCAAGGGTCCTGAAATCATGGGTTCCCGCGCAGAGATTACCGTCGCGGGCTGAAGCCCGCTGACCCTGAAAAGGCGGGGTGAACCCAGCCCTCCTTCCCTTTGTCCCTCTATCCCTTTGTCTCTCTGTCCCGCCCCTTCAAAGCGCAGACCCAACGATGCGGTGCCATTGGGTCAGTTGTCATTGGTCTTGTGCCCCATCAGGTGGCGGACCGTGAACGCCTGCCCCGTGTGGTAGGCCACGTGGAACACCATGTAGTCCACAAACTCGCCAAAGGTCCGGCCAGGACCTTCACAGGTGAGCGGCGTATCGCGCTCGGCCTCAATCCCGCTTAAGGTGGCTTTGAAGTCCTTCTGTACGCGGTCGAACTCCTTGGCGACTGCCTCCACCCCCAATTCCAGGCGCAGAGGGGTGTTCTTGCTGGTGAGGTAGTACCGCGCCTCATCGCGCATCAATGGCGACTCGACGGGCGCCACCGGATTCAGCTTGTTGGCATAGGTGATCTGCCAGTAAGCCATATGGCAGACGATTTCGCCGACGCTGAGCAGCTTCGGGTCGGCCCGCCGCCAAAGGTCCGCGTCGTCCAGGTTCTCGAAGACTAGAGAGAACTCCCAATGGGCAGAGTCCCATGCTTGCGATTGACCTTCCAGAAAGTGCATCTCAACACTATATCACAGACGAATGTCTATGTATATCTGTCGACGTGCCGCTTTGGCTACGCCGCCTTGGATAGAATCGGCAATGCCGGAGACACCCGAGTCTATTTCGCTGCTAATCATCGTGCACCGGCCCGTGCCAGGCGTCTGGGGCGCGCTTCAAGAGGGCCACGGTTCGGCGGGACGCCCCTTTGCCCTGCAAAAGTCGCCTCCCGAAAGGGCGGTATGGGAGGCTCAGGTGACACTTCGCCAGGGCCGCCCTGCCGGCCCCTTCATCCAGAAGGACTCCAAGGGAAGCTTCATCTACCTCCTGTGGGGCGCTTCTTCTGGCCAGCCTGGTACAGCGATTCAGCGCCGCGCGAAGGTGTATCTACCCGGAGGGCCTGATTTCCCAGGCAGTCACAAGATCTGGGTCATTGAATTCGAGGGCCGTGGAAAGGACGGGGGCCCAGCTTGCGCGACGATCAAACCCACTTCGCCGTGGCGCCCTCAGGAAGAGTGGCCGCGGCGCAGGCACCCAAAGCCGAATGGCACTGACGGGGCCTTGGGGCCTGAAGCTGCGCGGACGTCGTCATGCGATCCCGTGTGAGACGGCAGACGACGGCCCAAGCCCGGCAGGCGCGGGCACGGTACCATCTCTTTTCCCATCGGAGAACGTGATTCTTGGCGTCTATCGGAAGCTCTGCTCAACCACCCTTCGAGCGAGAGCCCCTTTCCACCCGCCGGATCTTCCGCTTCTACTTCCCTCTCGCCGCTTCATGGATCCTAATGGCTACCGACGGGCCGATTGCCGTCGCCGTGCTCTCGCGCCTCGCCAATGCGACAGTAAACACCGCCGCTTTCGCTGTCTTGATGGGCCTTGCCCTCTGGATCGAAAGCCCGATCATCGACCTTCTCGCCACCTGCACCACCCTCGCGACGAGCCGCCACAACTACCTGCAGCTTAGGCGATTCACGCTGATGCTCCTGGCGCTCGTGACGGGAGTGCACCTGCTCATCCTCGTGCCCGGGATCTTCAATGTGGTTGCCTTCAAGATGATGGGTCTGGAGCCCGACGTGGCGCACGCGAGCTGGCTCGGGATGTGTTTCGTCGTGCCCTGGAGCGCATGCATCGGGTGGCGCCGATATTCCCAGGGAATCCTCATCCGAAACGGCAAGACCCGCCCGGTGGGGCTCGGGACTGTCGTGCGCGTGATCACCATGGGAGCGGTCGCTTTTGGCCTTTTGGGCCGCGTGCAATGGGAGGGCATCCAGATCGTGGCGGCTTCGATGGTGCTCTCGATCGCCGCAGAATCGGCCTACATCCACTTCGCATGCCGTGAAGTGCTCCGGCGACGCTACGAGTCACACCAGGGGCTGGATGACGGCCCTACGGTCACCTTCAGACGGCTGATTGGATTTCATTTTCCGCTAACGGCAACGACCATGGTCACCATGGTCAGCTTCCCGATGATCTCGGGCTTTCTCAGCAGAACTCTGGAACCGACCCTTACTCTTGCCGCGTGGCAGGTGTCGGTCTCCGTAGTCTTCCTGATGCGCACGGCGGTCTTCGCGCTTCCCGAGGCCGTGATCGCATTGGCTAGGGACCGGTTCAGCTCACGGAAACTAGCCCGATTCAGCCTCGGGGTGGGGCTTTCCTTGTCAGGTCTCATGGTGCTGATGGCGGCCTTGGGTCTGGACAGGGTCTTGTTTGAACGGGTTTTGCGAACCGAGCCTGCCATTTCAGAGCTCGCCCACATCGCCTTTTGGGCTGGAGCGTTGATGCCCGTCATTGGGGCCGGGCAATCCTATCTTCGTGGCATGCTGACCGCCGGCCACCAGACGCCATCAAGGCTTTGGGCGATGCTCGTCGGGTTTCTGGTGCTCCTCGGCGGGCTCGTGGCAGGCCTGCGTTCTCCTCTGCCAGGCGTCTTGTTCGCAAGCTTCTCGATGACGCTGGGACTCCTCGCCGAACTCATTGTGCTTGCCTGGTTTTGGGCCAGGCACAGCCCGACCGCCCTCGATCAAGCATAAGGGCTCCGGCGCCTGGCGCCGGAGCCCCTACTTGGTTGACGTAATGGACTACTTCCCGAGCGGGAAGGAGATCGCCGCGTACCAACCGTTGTTGGACACGCCGCTGACCTTCGGCATCATGTAGTAGCCGGCCTCGATCGAGAAGTTGTTGCCGCTCGTCGAGGGCTGGTGCCACTCGATGGCCGCTGTGAAGCCGAAGCCTCCCTTCGTGGTCGACTCGGTGGCGACTTCGACGATTTCGGTGGTCAAGCGGGTGCTGTAATAGCCGCCGCGCAGCTTCACGTAGAGCGGCATCGAAGCGTTCGCATCGCCGAGCCCGAACATCACACCGTAGTGGATGCCATAGGACTGGGTCTTGAAGCTGTTGTCGCCGCTGCCAAAGAACGCTCCGATGCCGACGAACGACTGGGCGTTGGACCCGTCGCCGAGCATGCCGAGCGAATAGTCGAGACCGCCGAAGAACGACGTGCTCACGCCGGCGTCTTTCGTGTCACCGGTTGGGAAGCCGACGCCGAGGGTCAGCGAGAGATTTTTGGTGGATGCGTCCGCATAGGCGGAGCCTATGGCCACGGTGGCCAAGGCGATAGAGGCAAGTGCCTTCATCTTGTTGATAGAACCTCCTGTTCTGTTGGTTGCGCTACCTTCCAGGCCCCTCAGCGACTTTCCAAAGTTTCGCACCGAACAGCCTTGGTAGGCGGCACATTATACCTTTCGGCTTTGCCCGGCAAATTCGCCAGGTAGGACCTATTGCTTTGGAGCCGAAGCGCGCTTGGCATGAGGGGAAAACCCCTGGAGGAACGCAGGGCCGTCCCAACGAATAGACACGGCATGTTTCAGCCCCGTCCGCGTTCCATCGCCGCACTGGCAGCCATCGCCATTCTCACAATCTCTGTCCAGGCCCAGCAGGCAATCGATGAGGGCTACACCAAGAAGATCCTCGAATACACCACTGAGAAGTTCTTCCTGACCGAGTTCGTCGACCACCTACCCGCCAGCAAGACCGTTCCGACGCCGGAAAAGGTCTTGGGCTACGTGATCGGCACCCCAAAGGTGCTGACCTATGCCGAAGACTGTGCGCGGTACCTCAGGGAACTTGAAAAGGCCAGCCCCCGGGTCAAAGTGTTCTCAATGGGCAAGAGCGAGGAGGGCCGCGAGATGGTGGTGGCGGCGATCTCCGATGAAGCCAACTTGGCGCGGCTGGCCCGGCTCAAGGAGATCAACGGCCTTCTGGGCGACCCGAGGAAGCTCAAGACCCAGGACGAGGCCGAAAAGCTGCTCAAGGAGGGTGTGCCGTTCTACTGGGCCACCGGCGGGCTCCACTCGCCGGAAACGGGCCCTCCCGAGACGCTAATGGAGCTGGCCTATAGGCTTGCCGTGGACGAATCGCCCTTCTTTGAGACGATCCGCAAGAACTCGGTCATCTTGATTACTCCGGTCATCGAGACCGATGGACGGAACCGCATCGTGGACCTGAACAAGTGGCGCAACGCCAACCCCGGCAAGCGCCAGCCGCCGACCGTGTATTGGGGTAAGTACGTCGCACACGACAACAACCGCGACGGCATTGGCCTGGGGCTGGCGCTCAGCCAGAACATCATGAAGACCTGGCTCGACTTCAAGCCCACGGTCTTTCACGACCTGCATGAGAGCGTGCCGTTCCTGTATATCTCCACCGGAACCGGCCCCTATAACGCATGGCTGGACCCGATCGTCGTCAACGAGTGGCAGATCCTGGCCTACAACGAGATCAACGAGATGACCAAGCGCGGCGTCCCTGGCGTGTGGACCCACGACTTCTTCGATGGCTGGGCGCCGAACTACGCGTTCTACTGCGCCAACGGCCACAACGCCATTGGCCGTTTCTACGAGACCTTCAGCGGCGGCTGGGCAGACACGGGGATTCGGCAAGTCGGCTCTCAGTCCCAACGCGCCTGGTTCCGCCCGAACCCGCCCTTCCCCGAAGTGCGCTGGAGCATCCGCAACAACGTCAACATCATGCAGAGCGCGCTCCTCATCGGGATGAACAAGGTTGCTGGCGAACACGAGCTCTTCCTGAGGAACTACTACCTGAAGTCCAAGCGCAGCATCGCAAAGGCCACCACCGAAGGCCCCGCCGCCTATGTGCTGCCCGCTTCGGACAAGCGGAAGGCCAACCAGCTCGCGATCGTGCGCATCCTCCAGGCTCAGGGCATCGAGGTCCATAGGCTGGACAAGGACGCAGACTCTGCCGACGGCAAGTTCGGCAAGGGCTCGTATGTCGTTCGGATGGACCAGCCCTACAGCCGTATGGCCGACATGCTGCTGGACAGCCAGTACTACAGCTCCAAAGATCCGCGAAGCTACGACGACACCGGCTGGCAGCTTGGGCCGCTCTTCAATGTCGCCACAGTGCGCTGTAAAGACGTAAAGGTGCTCGACGGCACGATGGCGCTCGTTCCTGCCGTGCCGGAGGTCTCCGTGGCGATCACTCCGGCCAACACAGTGCGCCCGGTTTCTTTCGTCCTCAAAAATGGGGCCGACATCGGGTTCATCCGCCTCAAGGCCACCATGCCTGCGGTCGAATTGATGCGCGCGACCGCTGAATTCAAAAACAAGGAGGAAGGCGAAGTCACGTATCCTGCCGGCACGCTGATCGCCAAGTTCCCGGAGGGCGCAGACGCTGAGACCAACCGCCAAAAGCTCGCCTCCAGTGTCGGGATCGACATGGCGCCGCTCGCGGCCTCGGGCGATCTTCAAACCGTCCCGATGGCGATGCCGCGCATTGCGCTGGTCCACACCTGGGCCAACACCCAGAGCGATGGCTGGTACCGTTTGGCCTTTGATCAATTGGGCATCAAATACGACTACATTTCTGTGCACGACATCCGCGATACGGCCGACCTCAAGTCCAAGTACGATGTGCTGCTGCTGACCTCCGCCAGTGGATCGGCCCAGTCCCTCGTGAACGGCCTACCCAAGATCGGCGACCCGATACCCTGGAAGGCGACCGACGCCTACCCCAACCTTGGCGGACCCGCATCGAGTGACGACATTCGTGGCGGCATCGAGCTGGCGGGCATGGTGAACTTGCAGCGGTTCGTCACCGACGGAGGCATGCTCATCTGCACTGGCGCTTGGTGCCGCGTGCCGATCGACTATGGGATCGTGTCGGGGATCGGCTACCAAACCGACGTAACGGTAAACGCTCCGGGAGGCGTGTTCTTGGCTGAAAACGCTAACAAGTCCCACCCGGTGATGTCGGGCTATGACGACACCGTGGGGGTCTACTTCAACGCCAACTCGTGTGTGGTGTTGACGACGGGCGGTGGCGGAGGCTTTGGGGGACGTGGCGGCCCCGGCGCTGCGAGCGGCGAACGGCCCAGCGGCAGAGGCGGCAAGAACGATCCCGACGTGGTTCAGGGAAGGCCGCCGTACAAACCGGTGCTTCAGCCCGGCGATGAGACGCCGACACCGCAGATCGCCGACCCCAACCGGCCGCAGGTCCTCTTGCGGTTCTCAACGGCCGACAAGCTGCTGGTCAGCGGCATGGTCGACATGCCCGAGGAGCTTGCCGGACGTCCGCTACTCGTGGATTGCCCCGTGGGAAAGGGCCACGTGATGCTCTTCTCCTTCAACCCGATGTGGCGCGGCGAAACCGTAGGGAGTTACGCGTTCATCTTCAATGCTGCGATGAACTGGAACACGATGGGCGGAAAGTAGGAAGGAACTAGCCCCTCCCTTGTTTTACGCTTAGGCGGAAAATGAGGGAGGGGTTGGGGAGGGAGACTCCGGGAGATTGGGGGGTGGCGGACTTACTGGCACCACGCACCGCCGAAGCAGTACGCTCCACAGAACGCAATGGATGACCGATCTACTTGGCCCTCGATCGTGTTCGTGTCGGCGGGCGCCGCGTTGAGCGGATTCGGCGTGCTGCTTGGCGCTGTGGGCACCCATGTCTTCGGCCAAGTGATGAACGCCGTCGAGGTTGACACGTTCAAGACCGGAGTCCAGTACCAACTCATCCACAGCATCGCACTGGTAATGGTAGGAATCTTGCTACGCCAATTGGAGCGCCCCAAGGCGGCGGCGCTGGCGGGCTGGCTCTTCCTATGCGGCATCCCGTTCTTCAGCTTCAGCCTTTACGGGATTGCCTTGCTCGACGCGAAATTCCTTGGCGCGATTGCGCCGATCGGCGGCGCAAGCTTCATCGCGGGGTGGGGGTGCCTGGTCTTCGCGGCCAACAAAGGCTGGCGCCAGAGCCCATAATCTTTCCCAGTCTGGAAAGCCAAGAGATGAAGATCGCGATTGCCTCCGACCACGCCGGTTTCCTCTACAAGGAACAGATCAAGCGCCACCTGATCCAGGAGGGCCACGACGTGCGCGACTTTGGGACGGACTCACCGGAATCGTGTGACTACCCGGTCTTTGTCCGTCCCGCTGCGGAAGCTGTCGCGAAGGGCGAATGTGAGCGGGGAATTGTGCTCGGGGGCTCGGGAAACGGCGAGGCCATGGTCTCGAACCGTGTGGCGGGCGTCCGTGCGGCGGTGTGTTGGAATCGGGAATCGGCGATCCTCGGCAGACGCCACAACGACGCCAACGTGCTGTCCCTGGGCGAGCGCATGATGGACTGGGACACTTGCCTTGAGATCGTGGCCCTATTCCTTACTGAGCCATTCGATGGCGGGCGCCACGAAAGGCGCGTGCGGTTGATCGATGGAGAGTAAGGGTTAGCGGTTTGCGGTTTGCGGTTTGCGGTTTGAGATGAAAGCCAACCGTCCCTACGTCCCTTCGTCCCTCTGTCCCTACTTGTTCGGAACCTCCACCCCCTAACCCCGTCCCCCCAACCGCTACGCGACAAGGGGAGGGGGGATGTCCGCCTCGCCCCTTGTGGGAGAGGCCGTTGAGCGAAGCGAACCGGGTGAGGGGGGACCCCTCTTTAGTACCGTGTAGGAAGGAAACTCCTGAAAGCGTGTCGTATCCATCGCCATGCGACGTGACTCTGCGTATTCGAAGGGCATGGCAGCCCTTGGCCTTGCCCTCGCGTTCGGGCTCTGCTTTGCCCAAGAGACCCCACCTGGATTCAAACCTCTGCCCTCCAAGATCGAAGAAAAGGCCAAGTTCCACACGCCGACGGTCAAGGGGATGCCCGCCGCAACGCGTCTGCTGGGATATGACGCCAGGCTGAGGGCCGAAGCCAACTCCCCATTCGCAAACATCAAATGGCGAAGCGTCGGGCCTACGGAGCAAGGCGGCCGCGTCATCGACATCGAATGGAGCCCCGCGACTCCCAAGAAGATCTACGTCGCCTTCGCCACCGGCGGCCTTTGGGTCACCGAGAACCAAGGCCAGACCTGGGCCTCCCTCTTCGACAACGAGAGTTCTTTCGCCATCGGCGACGTTGCGCTTGGCAAGGACGGCAAGACGATCTGGGTCGGCACCGGCGAATGCAACAACCAGCGCACCAGCTATAGCGGCACCGGAGTCTTCAAGAGCACCGACGGCGGCCAAACCTGGAAGAACATGGGACTCGCCGAAACCCACCGCATTGGGCGTGTGCTCATCAACCCGGCCAACGAAAACGTCGTCTACGTCGCGGGCAATGGCCACCTCTACAGCCAGAACCCCGAGCGGGGAGTTTTCAAGACCACTGACGGAGGCAAGACCTGGGACCTCGTGCTGAAAATCGATGAGTTCACGGGGGTCATCGACATGGCGATGGACCCCAAGAACCCCGAAGTACTGATCGCGGCGGCCTACGAGCGCGACCGCCGCGCGTGGAACTTCCTGGAGTCCGGACCCGGAAGCCAAATCTACCGGTCGGAGAACGGCGGCAAGACTTGGACGAAGTGTACGGGACTCCCCACAGGCGTGAGCCTAGGCCGAACGGGCCTGACCGCTTCGCCCTCCAAGCCAGGGCGCTTCTACGCGTTTCTTGAGAACACGGGCCCCGAGCAAGCCCCGTTCAACGCCGACGAAGCCCAGCCTGCTGGTTTTCTGACCAAGCTCCGATTCATGCGCATGAACGAGGAGCAATTCGGCCAACTCGACGCCAAGACCCTAGACCCGTTCGTGCGCCAGTTCTTCCCCGAGGACACGAACGCGGCGGACCTTATCGCGAAGGTGAAGGGCGGCCAAATGAAGATGGGCGACCTCCGAGCCCTGATGGAGAAGCGCAACGAGAACGTCTTTCGCATCACAGACGCCACGGCTGAGGTGTATCGCACAGAAGACGCCGGCAAAACCTGGAAGCGCGCCCACACCCACAAGCTTGGCGACATGATGGGCTACTACTCGCACCGCGTAATCGTCAATCCCACTGACGAAAATGACCTGTTTATCACCGGCCTAATGCTCTATCGGTCCAAAGACGCGGGCAAGACCTGGGAACAGGGCGTAAGCCGCGCGCACTCGGACTTTCATGCCTATTGGGTGAGCCCGACAGACGCCAATTTCCACCTTTGCGGCAACGATGGCGGCCTCTATGCCTCGCACGACAATGGCGCGACCTGGTCGCATCTCAACAACCTGCCGGTCGGGCAGTTCACGACGATCGCCGTGGATAATTCGAACCCCTACAACATCATTGGGGGCCTGCAGGACAACGGCACCCTGATGGGAACGGCCTCGCGCGGAGGGTTCAGGGGGTTTGACCCGGACATGAGCTTGGGGCAGTTTCCGGACGCGATAGTCGCGCAGTTCCAGGGCGGCGGAGGCTTTGGCGGGCGCGCCGCCTCGACTCCCGCTTCGAGTTCGGCTCGCGACGTGATCGAGTGGAAGGTGATGGGCGGCGGAGATGGCAGCGCGGTTTCGTTCGACCCGAACGGCATCGTCTATACGGCCTCGCAGTTCGGCGCGCACGGCGCGCAGAACACCAAGACCAACGAGCGATGGAACGCCCGGCCCCCGAACAGGCGCGGAGACCCGCCGCTGCGGTTCAACTGGGTCTCACCGTTCATCGTGTCGCCGCATCATGCCGACATCGTGTATTGCGGCGCGAACAAGCTGTTCCGATCGCTCAACAACGGCCGAAATTGGGAAGCCATCAGCCCGGACTTGACCCAAAATCGCGAGAACGGCGATGTCCCCCATTCGACGATCAAGGAAATCAGCGAGAGCCCCCTAAAGTTTGGGCTGATCTACGCGGGCACCGATGACGGTCTCGTCTGGGTGACCAAGGACCATGGCGGCAACTGGGAGTCGATCGACACGCCGGCGAGGGGCAAGTGGGTGAGCCGAGTCGTGGCCTCGATGTACGATTTGGCGACCGTGTATTGCTCTCAGAGCGGCTACCGCGAGGATGATTTCTCGCCCTATCTGTGGAAATCCACCGACTACGGC
Organism: Armatimonadota bacterium; assembly: GCA_016223145.1. Lineage (NCBI taxonomy): Bacteria > Bacillati > Armatimonadota > Armatimonadota bacterium. The sequence continues at coordinate 58,808 of JACRPN010000013.1, forward strand.
AAAACCTGGACCTCGATCACGGCGAACCTGCCGACCGAGACCATCAACGTGGTGCGCGAGGACCCGAACCACAAGGGCACGCTCTATGTCGGCACCGATCTCGGTGTCTGGGTGAGCTTCAACGACGGCGGCGAATGGGTGCCTTTGAGCGGGAACATCCCGAGAACGCCGGTGCACGACCTGGTGATTCAAGCCAAGGCGAACGAGATCGTCATCGGCACGCATGCGCGAAGCGTGTTCGTGCTCCAGACCGACCCGCTCTTCGAGTTGACCGACGAGATCAGGAAGAAGGACATCCACCTTTGGACCATCGACAACATGCGCCGCGACCCGAGATGGGGCTTCCGCGCAAGTGCGAACTGGAACCGCGCGCTGCCCGCTGCCCCCGCTGTTCAGGGCAAGTTCTTCGCCAGGCAGGGCGGCGCGTGCACGGTCTCGATCAAGGATAAGGACGGCAAGACGGTTAAGGAGACTACGCTGGACGCGCATACCGGCTACAACTTCTTCGAGATCGACCTGGAAGTCCAGGCGGGCAAACCGATTCTCGACGACCCCGCAGCGAGGGACCTAAAGACGCTCGCCGACATTCTGGCCGACCCGTTCGCCGACCGACGGCCGAAGTACCTGGAAGCCGGGGACTACACGATCGAGGTCAAGGTGGGCTCGGCGACGGTCACGCAGAAGTGGCGGCTGACGAGCTGATCCTCCTTTGGTGAGAGCTCCAGGCCCTGAGCTCGACTATCGGGTGGAAGCCATGCCACACCCCGACCAATCGGGGTGCGCGGCCGCCGCTATTCGCCCGGAGGCGCGTGCTTCATGATCTGCGTGCTGTCCGCAGGGTCCCTGTAGCCGCCGAGCTTGGCGTCATAGCGCTCGAAGGGCATGTTGTAGTAGGTCCCGTCCGAGGAGATCATGCGCTCATAGCCCATCGTCGTTTCGTGCCGCGCCTGATCGATTCGGTCCATCGATTCCTGGCGTGCCTGCCAAGCGCCCATGATGCTCGAATCGTCGAGCGGGTGGTTCCTGGGCAGGAGCACCGTGTTCCGGTTGCCGAGACGCGAGGC
>JACRPN010000013.1:59920-183806 GCA_016223145.1 Armatimonadota bacterium
GCGAGGCGTCGAGCGGGCGCACGCAATCGGTCAGCATCGGAAGCCAGGTCTTGGCGTTCTTGAACTCCCCGGGGGACGCGAAATACATCTGAAACGCCGCCGAATAGGCGCCATAGGCGTTACAGATTCCTACTGTAACTTCTGCTTGCCGTTCGGAGCCCGTCGGATCAAGGTACTTGATGATAAAGGCCTTGACCTCATACGAAATGCCCGGGTAGCCGGAGGGCTGCGAGGGGAGGTTCTCTGTGCTCACGCGCTCGATCTGCCGGTAGCCGGCAGCCTCCAGTGCCCAGCTCAAGAACCGCCAGGGGCTAGATTCGCCGATGCTGCCGATGAGGACTGCCGAACTGGCCCCCTTGCTGCCATCGGGTGAAACGAGGTCAACGCCGTTCGACGTCTCACTCGACTTCCACCCCTTGGGCGCGACCCAGGAAAAGTAGCCGCCGGATTTGGCAATGAGCAAGGGCCGTTCGAAGGCCGGCTTGACCCTGGCCGTCTTCTGGCTGGACCCCTGTTCAGGAGCAAACGGCACTTGTGAGGCGTCCCGAGCTTGGGCCGTACCGAAGCACCCCGTAGAGACCAGTACGAGCGCGGCGAGCGACGAGCATGCGAAAGCGGTGCGAAGCATCGATCCCTCCGAGCGTCCGCATCCCAGCGTCGGGTTTCCGGGCGCTCAAGTTGGATTGTCGGGATTCGTGGGCAGCCTCATCGCGGTAAACCTTCCAGGTTTTCAGGGCTTTACTGGAACTCTTTGATGCACAAAGCGGGAACGGGCCAGCCACCCTTTGGGGGGGGTGCACTAAGGCTCTGCCGCTCTGCAGCACTTCATCGACGGACACTGCCTCTGCCCGCGAAGCGTGGTTCGCCGGTGACGAGAGAGGGGCCAGGGAGCGATAAGCTATGCGCGAGTCGCGATGTCGGACCGGGTCCATGGCATCACCTCGCCACTTTTGGGGAGAGGCCGGTAAGCTCCGGCGAATCGAAGATCCCGCGCCTTAAGGGACCGAGTGAGGGGCGCCAGAATGCCTGTCGTGACCTCCCACCAGCTGACGATCTGCAACCCGATCAACGCTACCCGCGTTCACCCTTTATGCCGCCGAACTTGCCTGAAATAATCGCCGCACTCGGGTTCTTTGGAGCCGTGGTCGTGTTCCCTATCACCTTCCTGCTGTTGCGGCACCAGCGCTCGATGGCCGAGATCCTGCACCGAGGAAACCCCGGCGAAACGCAGCAGCGGCTCGAGGCACTGGAGCAAACGGTCCGCGAGCTGAGAGCCGCACATTACGACCGCGTGATCCGGGAAGATGACCGCAAAGAGCTGAGCGGGAGCGCCTGATTACGCGTCGGGCAGAGCCTGGAAAAGGGGTGCGGCCCCCTCGCGAAGGGTAGCGGGTCCGATGCCAAAGTCATCTATGGCTTACCACGTCTAATTGAACAAGAGCGGTCGGGTTCACATCCATCTGGGAGAGTGCCCTTCGTGCAACCATGGCGCTGGTGTGCACCACCACCGGAAGCACAACAGGTGGATCCCTGAGTCATTTGACTCAATCGACGACGCAAAGCGCGCGGAGAAGCTGGAAAGACCCAACGTCGAGCCGATGATTTGCCGAAAGTGCCTGGGTTAGCTCAGGAAGCCGGACGGCGGTTGGGAGCCTGACTCCGATCGCACCGCGCTAAAGCGTGTAGCCACCCAAAGCTCCGAACAGGTTGCGGTGGCCCCACTTGGAGGGTGGCTGGCCGTGGAGCCACCCTATGTTCCAATCAGGCTGAGGAGGTCACACCCGGAGGGTGGCCAGCCGATTTTGGGCCCGTGGCTGGGCTCCACCAGATCCTGTGAGGGCCATCCGTGGCCCAAGACGACGTTCTCAAGCTCAGTTCTTTCGGCGGCGGATCAGCGCTATCGCACCGAATCCGAGCGCGGCAAGAGTTCCGGGCTCAGGAACGGCGTCGTAGGTGAAATCGTCCCAGCCAAGACCGGCGCCATCAGTGATGTTCTTGATCTCGATACGCGTGATATTCGAACCGGCAATAGTGACGAGATCTGGCGTATACGGCGTACCGTTCCCGATTACTTGCACCGTGTGGTCGAAGACGTTGTTGATGAAAACGTCGACGTCCGCATTGTGGCCGTTGTTGTCGGCGCCGATAGCCAGAAACGAGAGGTTGCTCACGCCGCCCGCAAAGTCGACGTACGTGTCGTTGACGCAGTTGATGCTGCCGCCAACGGCGAAGGTGCAGATGAAGTTGGGCAGAGACGAGCCGAGGTTCTGGGCTTCAGCACGGTTTTCCTGACCCGAGTTGCTGGAAAACGTCACACCGGCATACTGCGTCGTGATGACGGTACCAGCAGCGACATTGTCGAAATTGATGGTTGTCGAAGCGAACGAGGGCACGGCCAAGATGGCAAGGCCCACGCAGGCAGATAAACTGCGAACGCTCATCTATTTTCTCCTTTTGGCGCCCCAATCGGAGCGAACCTGTTCGAAAGTATAGCCGAGGCTATGGTAATTCTACCGATGGAGTGTCCGGGGTCTCCTAAACCCGGCAATATTACGGTGAGCTGTACCTGCCCTAACGCGCGATATCCTTGGAGACGAGAGGCATTGACCGAGTGGACTCAGACTTTGGTGGGTTGGACCGGACTTTTGTCTTTGGCGACTGGCCACGCTTCGCACGGGTCTCACGCCGGGAAATGAGTTCGGGAGCCTCCACTCTTAAGAAGTTGCGTCATTGTGTTCTGACCTATCCCCACCGCGCACACGCGGTGGGTCGACGGCCAAGTGCTCAGCTTCAATGCACCCGCCGCGTGGGCGCGGCGGGGTTAGTCTCTGGGAACACCACAGCACATTGACGCAGCTTCTTGAGAGTGGTGTCCGTGGTGGCATTGATCGCCCGGGACCTGTCTTCAAGCCTTCAGCACGGGATCCATCGCACCGCTCAAAAGCGTCGAGCCACCCCATGCTTCGATCAGGTTGCGGTGGCCCCACCCGGAGGGTGGCCTGCCGAAAGGAGCTGAGCGGTAGCGCCTGATTACGCGTCGGGCAGAGCCTGGAAAAGGGGTGCGGCCCCCTCGCGAAGGGTGCTGTCCGAGTCCTTGAAATCCCTGGAATCCTTCGTCACTTCTGGAAAAGCAGTATTTTGGGACTATATTCTGCAGGCATGCAATCCTCCTTGCCCTGCGAGCTCTCTGCATAAGGTGCTTCGGGGAAGGTCTGTCAACCACGAATTTGGGCCAGGCCACCCTCTGCCTGAACCCCTGGACCAGTCCACTTCGATTGCACCAAGACTCGTGGACTCGTCGTGGTGCTCCACGCAGCAGGGGGTGGCTTGCCTTCGAGATTCACTGGACACCAAAGAGCGGACTTTCCACCAGCACAATTCGCGTTCATGATTCTAGGTGGATCGTCGCTTGAGCGCGTCTCCGGGCAAACCGAGTAGACCCTTCCTCGGCCGTGTGCTCGCTTGGCGTAGCTTGGGGCGGTGGCTCAAGGAGCCTGTCAAGCGATCCGCATCAAGGAACGGAAATGTCAACCCAACTGATCATCCTGATTATCGTCCTTCTCCTCGTGTTCGGTGGAGGTGGCTACTTCTATCGAAGCCGCAGATAGACTCTCGTAGAGTTTGCCCTGGAGCATGGCTGACGGCGCGACCGAGCAGCTCTCGTCGTTGTCCACTGGTGTTCCCACGCCGGCCGCCCTCAACTTGCTCATGCCTGTAGGTGAACCCTCGTACACTCAAGGGCAGACTGGTCCGCCCGAGGTGCCGGCACGTAGACTGAAACTTGATGGGCCAAGTGCCGATCAAGGTTCTGCCATGAAATTCAAAAGCCTCCTTATTGTCCTTGCAGCAGCCACCACAGTGCTGGCTCCTGCCCAGGTGACTTCACATACCCAGCACGTTTCCCCCAAGCCAAAGGCCGCTCAACACTCCTCCATGACGATGATGGACATGAAGAAGTGCATGGCCAATATGGCGGCGGGACAAGCAAAGATGGATGCCCTGGTCCTGAAAATGAATGAGGCCGAGGCTTCGGATAGGCCCGAGGCCACAGCTGCTGTCGTGGCAGAAATGGCGAATCAGCAGAAGGCGATGGGCCAAATGTGCTCGATGATGATGAAGCATATGGCACCGATGGCCATGGGATCGAAGGGCTCGTCCATGCCGATGATGAATATGGAGACACACATGGCCAACATGGTGGCGGCACAAGCTCGAATGGATGATCTTGTCTCAGCCATGAATTCAGCGGAGGGCACCAATAAGGCAGACGCCACGACCGCGGTTGTGGCTGAGATGGCCCTGCAGCACAAGTCGATGCACCAAATGTGCTCGATGATGATGAAGCACATGGCTTCGCATCCGATGGCGCCCAAAAAGCCGATGGCCAAGACGACCTCAAAACGCCCAGCCGCCAAGAAGCCGATGAACCACAAAGCTCACCGCGGCGGCTAACTCCGGTCCGGCATTTCCTTGCTTCCGTTTTCGAGATTCCGAGTGATGAAGGCGCCCCGATTCGGCATTCTGTTCTGCACCGGCACCGTTCACTCGCCGCGGTGAACCCCTATTCGCCCGGCATCCAAGGATCCCAACGTCCTCGGGACGCTCAGATCCAGTTCAATGCTTGGCAATCCGCGCCTGCTTCACGGACCCTCAGGACTCAGCGGCTCCTCCTGGCCATCTTGCCAATGGTGCACGATGGCATAGGCCACACCACCGACGAACAGGACGCCACCGACAGCGGCGATCCATGGCAGCATGGGCCGGACGTAGGTTGTTACGATGTCTCCCAAGTACAGGAGCACGGCTACAGCCATGATCGCCAAGCCTATCCAGCTAACGCGATTCAACATGTCTTCATCTCCTCGGCCATCCCCGTTGGGGCCGCGATTGGCCGCAAGTCTCCTTGGGATGATTCCGGGCGTTGGGTTGGCGCCCTGGCTGGGACTTAGCGCAGGGCGTCCTTTGCCTTGCCGTACGCTTCCTCGACTTTTCCCTCCAGCACTTTCGCGGCTCCTTCGATCTCGTCCGACTTGGAGTGGGTCAGTTTGCCCTTTGCCTTTTGGACCTTGCCCTTGTTTTGCTTGATCTTTCCCTTAATGCGATCTTTGTCCATGGAATCTCCTATCCCCCGCTCTCGAGTGGGTTTTGGCAAGACTCAGCCCTGCCTGCAAGCCTCGCGTGTTCGCTTACTTGCTGACGATTTCCAGGTTGTTCACAACCTTGAATTCACTTCCTGCCATCCCTTCGGCGACGGTAACAGCCTGATCCCGCTGCTTTCGATCAGGCACTGAACCATTCAGTGTGATCGTCCCGGCCCTCGTGTCGGTGTCGACGTTGATGTCGCCCGCTTTCAGGCCGGAGGCTGAATTGAGGGCGCTCATCACCTTTGAGGTCTGAAGGGTGTTGTCCGCGGCCTGCTTCGCGTTTTCAGCATCGGTTGCTGCGGCACGCCCAGTCTGTTTCGCGGCATCGCCGGCATCTTGGCCCGCTTCGGAGTATTGGTCGCGGGCTGCCGGGCTGCACCCTGAAATCACAAAGCCTATGGCCACGGGCAGGGCCAGCCGTTTAATTGCTTTCGTGCCTTCTTTCTGGTTTCTCAATGCTTGCTTCCTCATGTAGGGCTTGCGACGGATTTCCCTTAAGGAAACTCGAGCCTTTAGGTTTCCGGTCATCTCGATCAGGGTCTACCGAAAGCCGTAGCCTCCACCTTCTGAGAGTCTACGGGCCCGCTTTGGCCCGCGCAAGTCGAACATTCGACGTCCCACTAAATCCAGACACGGAATGGAGGGCAGCTGAGGGGACCGGCTTTTGTGGGTGGCAGGCGCTTGGGCTCAAGAGTGTTCCAGAGCCGTTCATCCGATCTGTAAGCTGGTGGGCCTGTCGAGGGTAGAAGGCGCCGCTTTCGCCCCATACCTCCCAGAGTCGGTGTGGGGCGGCACCCTAAGCTGGGCTATCCCGGTGTCACCCAACTCTGTGTCCCCACGCGAAGCGTGGCTGGCCGGCACTCAAATCTGGGTAATCCCAGTGTCACCCTTCCCTGTGACCCCACGCAAAGCGTGGCTGGACGAGACAAGTAGGACAGATACGACGTATTGGAGGCATCTGACTTATTGGGAGTGTGGATGGTCAGATTGGCTGGAGCGGTGCTGGGTCCGGGCCTTGTGGAGGCGTTCGGTGAAGCCGCCTTCCTCAGCAAAGTCTCTCTCCAGGCGCCGTAGGAGCTGGTCCAGCAGATAGGAAGCCTGGTGGATCAGGCAAATGAGAGTGTTTGCGGAGGATTCCTCGGACTTTTCTTCGATATAGGTCCTATAAGTCGAATAGGACTTATCTTTCCTCATGGCAAGACTTCTGATGAAGAGCGCCTTTTCGTGGTCTTTGGGCCAGAGTTCGAGGCTTTTCTGCCGAAGGAAGTCCTCGTAATCGAGCAACAACTCCTCGAGACTCGCCCTGGCAACTCCCATCAGTTTGAGCTCAATCTTCTTGGAAGTCGCTGAGAACTGGCTACCCTCGGCGATGTTCTGCTTTCCGCTACGGGCAGCCTGCACCATCTGGTCCTTTGTTCTGGACTTTGGATCGACACAGCGCCTGCAGAAAGCGACGGTCCCATCATAGATAATCTCTGCAAGTTTGAAGACTTCCAGACCGCGATAGCCCCCGTGCGGAGGAATGATTGGGCGGTCCGGCATGGGCGGGAGGCTACCACAGGAATGCGACAAAAAAAGACCTATAGGACATATGAGTCCTATAGGTCCCATTCAGGGAGGCTGGACTTAGGCTCCCCTAGAAGTCCATGCCACCCATGCCGTGGTCGTGGTCGTGGCCGCCGGCGGGGGCTTTCTTCTTTTCGGGCTTCTCGACCACCAGAGCCTCAGTCGTCAGCACCAGGCCTGCGATCGACGCCGCGTTCTGGACCGTGCTGCGCGTGACCTTCGCCGGGTCGACGATGCCCTGCTTCACCAGGTCCTCGATCTGGTTGTTCAGCGCGTTGAACCCAAAGCCGGCTTTCGCCTCGCGAACCTTGCCGACCACCACGCTGCCCTCGAGGCCAGCGTTCTCGGCGATGGTGCGCAGCGGCTCTTCCAGGGCTCGCGCCACGATCTTCAGGCCCGTGGTCTCGTCGCTGGGCTCGGCCTTGGCGATGATCTTTTCCAGGGCGACCGCCGCGGCCAGCAGCGTCACGCCGCCGCCGGGCACGATGCCCTCTTCCACCGCCGCGCGGGTCGCCGAAAGGGCGTCCTCGTAGCGGTGCTTCTTCTCTTTGAGCTCGGTCTCGGTGCTCGCGCCGACCTTGATGACCGCGACGCCGCCGCTGAGCTTGGCCAGGCGCTCCTGCAGCTTCTCCTTGTCGTAGTTGCTGTCGGTCTTGTCGATCTGCGCCTTGATCTGCGCGATGCGGCCCTTCACGGCATCGCTCGTGCCCGCGCCTTCGATGATCGTGGTGTCTTCTTTCGAGATCACGACCTTCTTGGCCGTGCCGAGCATGTCCACCGTGATGTTCTCAAGCTTGACGCCGAGGTCCTCGCTGATGAACTTGCCGTTGGTGAGCACGGCGATATCTTCGAGCATGGCCTTGCGGCGCTCGCCGAATCCGGGGGCCTTCACGGCGCAGACCTGGAGCACGCCCCGGATCTTGTTGAGCACGAGGGTGGCCAGCGCATCGCCTTCCACGTCCTCCGCCACGATGAGCAGCGGGCGGCGGGTGGCCATGACCTTCTCAAGGAACCCGACGAGCTCCTGCGCGTTGCTGGGCTTCTTCTCGTGGATGAGGATCAGCGGGTTCTCCAGCACGGCCTCCATGCGCTCGGGGTCGGTGACGAAGTAGGGCGAGATGTAGCCCCGGTCAAACTGCATGCCCTCGACGATTTCGAGGTTGGTCTCTCGGCCGCGGCTCTCTTCGACGGTGATGACGCCGTCTTTGCCGACCTTGTCCATGGCCTCGGCCACGTGCTTGCCGATCTCGCTGTCGTTGCCCGCGATGGTGGCGACGAACTCGACCTGCTCCTTGTCCTTGATGGGCTTGGCGAGCTTCTTGATTTCGGCGACGACGGTTTCAACGGCGTTATCGATGCCGCGCTTGACCGCGATGGGGTTTCCGCCGGCGGCCACGTAGCGCAGGCCCTCCTTCACGATGGCCTGGGCGAGCACGGTGGCGGTGGTGGTGCCGTCACCGGCGACGTCGTTGGTCTTGCTGGCGACCTCTTTACAGAGCTGGGCGCCCATGTTCTCATAGGGATCCTCGAGCTCGATCTCCTTGGCGACGGTCACGCCGTCCTTGGTAATGGTGGGGCTTCCCCACTTCTTGTCGAGGACGACATTGCGGCCTTTGGGGCCGAGGGTGACCTTGACGGCATCGGCGACTTTGTCGACGCCGCGCTCCAGGGCACGGCGAGCGGTATCGTCATAAAGTAGGGTTTTGGCTGGCATAGTTTGTTTCCTTGGTTGTTGTCGGCCGGGTGCCTGACGGGGAGCGTGGGTTTTGGCTGACGTGTCTTGCCGGTCGAACAAGTCGGACTGGTCGGACTCCTCAGACCTTGGACCTCAGACCGCTCTCTGTTAGCACTCGGCGCTGATGACTGCTATTTTGGCACTCTCAGGGAGAGAGTGTCAACAGAAACCCTGCAGTCTGATGGCCAAAGGCGGCAAGTGGTGCTCAGGCGTGCGCGAATCTAGGTCCCTTTGTCATTGAATCGACCTTCTGACCCTCATCCGCGTCGGCGGCGGCGGAAGGCACCCAAACCAAGGGTCAGCACCAGCAGCCCCGACGGCTCAGGTACAGATTCGATCTTCATTTCGTTGACAAAGTAGTCGCCTGAAGGGGCATTTCTGGCAATCCTGCCCCAGAAATCGGCGTAGTTGGGAGCAAAACCACCCGCATTATAGGTCGTGCCGGTGTAGGTGAAGGTTTGCGATGTGGCTAGGGCCTCCAGCTCAAACCGATAGTCGAACTCGTCCCCATTGGCCGCGAGAAGGGTCAGGGACACCTTCAGTCCGCCGTCGGTCCACGCGATGCCGGTGTCAAGCTTGCCAACCACCTCAGAGAACTGCACATGATATCTCGGCTGGCTGCTGCTGACATCCACGAAGAAGAAGCCAATCGTATCGCCGTAGAGCCCTGTCTCATAGTGAGTGCCTTGTGCGAGAGATCCGGTGTCCCATAGGCAGCTATAGGTGGCGCCCGTGGGCATTGGGGCAGAGAGAAAACGAGCAATGTAGCTGCCGCCGATCACAGGATAAGAGACTCCCCACGAGCGCCCTCCAGTATCAATGCCCGGGCCACCGCCCCCACCGTTCGAATTCGAAGATCCAAGAAACATTGGGTTCGGATCGGAGTTGTTCGAGGTTCCGTAGTCCCACACATCAAAACCAAAGCCCCCGTTTGAGTACTGCAGGAACCCACCGTCGTAGGCCGAGTCGGAGGCATCGTCGTAGGCGAAAATCGTAGAGAACGACATTGCCGTTGCCGCCAGCAATGCCCCCAAAAGTACAAGTCGCTTTCCTTTCATGTCACTACTAATTGCTGAACGACATGGCATTTGTGACGAAAAGCGCCAAATGTGCTCTAGGCGCGGGCGAAAACAATCTGAAGCAGCCGTACGGAAACGAGGCTGATTGGAGAGTTTGCCCGGCGGCCTTCGCCCGCTTATAGCTCCTGAACCAGTCTTGCGGGGCCAGCGGAGGCGAGCAAAGGGCTACGGCGCGTGCTTGCTCGGCGCTTTGTCCAGGCTAAAGAACTCCACGACATCGTCGAGGCGGTTGGATTCGGACTCACAGGCCTGCGAAACGCCGGTGGACCTGGTTTTGGCGTCTTCGATGGCTCTCTTGATCGAGGCGATTTGCGACTGGAGCTGAGCTATCTGCTGTTCCGATGCGGCGACGAAGGACTGCGCCTGCTTTTCGTGGCTCTCCGAATAGCTGGCGAGCGCGGCGAGCTTGCGCGAGGCATCCGCCAAGACGCTCTCGATCGTCACTCCGCTCGTCTTCGACATGGCGCCAAGGGTCACCTTGAGGGTGGCTCGCTTGGATTCGATGGGCAATTCTGCGGGGAGCTGAGCGAAAAGCTCAAGCACGTTTTCAGCCGTGAAGGCCTCCTGCGGGAGCTTGGCCATCTTGTAGATGGCCTCAAAACTGACTTTGCCGTCGGATGAGATGACGGGCAGGTCGGCACTTTCCTGGCTCACCGTCGGCGAGATCTCGTCGAGGTTGGGTCCAGGAGCATCGCGTACCAGCTGTTCAATCGTTTTTTGGGGCCTTGGCGCAGCCGTTTGGGCACTCGCCGGGTCGGCCAATCCGGGCGACGAAACGTAGCCGGTGTCGGGGTCCATCTCGACGAAGAGCCCAGCCACCTTTCTTACAGTGTCGCGAACGCTCATTTGTTAGGCAGATTATACAGCCGGCTCGCCCCCTGGGCGACGGGCATCTCGTCGAACGGCGTCATCTCGCTGAGCGCCTCTGTCAGGATGTCGCTCTGGCTGACCACGCTGTCGATCTCGGCGATCACCTGTTCGGGTGATCGCGCCCTGATTTCGTCGCTGATGAGTCCGAGCGTGTCTTCCATGAGCTTCATCTGGTTTGTGAGGTTATCAAAGATGTCAGCGATCTGCTGCACGTAGAGCGCCCGGCGGTTCATGATTTCAATCCGCTTATCGAGAAGGGCCTTGTTATGGAGGTTCTCCTCGTCGACGGACTGGCGATTAAGGCGGTCGTTCTCGTTGCGGTAAAAATCCTGGACGTCGTCGACGATGGCTTTCGCCCAGGCTTCAAGTCCCTCGGTGTCGTCGCTAGAAGGAGGTGATGGCGGGGGAGCGCCCTTCTTGCCCTTTTTTGATCCTAAGTCGAACTGCGCCGGCACTGCCGGCGCACGTTCGGGGATCACTTGTTCGTGTACGTGGATGAGGTAGTTCTGGAATTCAAGCCTCTTGGCTGCAAAGAGCAAGTACTTCTCCAGCAGGTAGTCCAGCTTCTTCAGCACGTCGCGCAGAAAGGGCCTGTCCCTGTCGATGGGCTGGATGTTGGCGCGGTTCTCCTCCAAACGGTTGTAGCGGATCTGCTCCTTTGGTGAGAGAAATGGGAAGACGCGCTTTTTGAGATCGGCGCGGCGACGCTCCACCTCCAGTTGATAGCGCTTTTCGAGGAGCCCGTTGTACCACTTTGAATCTGGCGCGAACAGCAAGTAGCCTGCTTCGAGCGCGAGACCAGCCATCAGAGGCAGAGGATTGAGAAACGCAGCGCTAAGGGCGAATGCCGAGGCGAGCCCGAGGAGGTTGGGCGTTTCAGAGAGAGCGCTCTTGAGGTTGCTCGGCCTCTTCACTTGGCAGGCCCGCCTTGGGGTACGCCGTTCGGAGCCGGCGACTTCAGCATGTTTAGGATCGCCTGATGGAGCCTCTGAAAGTTCGGCTCCGTCTGGATCGCGAGCGTGCGCGGCCGGGCGAAGGAGATCATGGTATCGAGCACGATCTGCGACGGGCGAGGAGAGAGCACCAAGACCCTGTCAGCAAGGAGGAGAGCTTCCATAATGTCGTGCGTCACGAACACGATCAGGCTCCTTTCTTGCTGCCAAATGTCCACGATGAGCCGTTGCATGTCCGCCCTGGTTTGGGCATCCAAAGCGCCGAACGGTTCATCCATAAGAAGCACTGGACGCTTGAGGGCAAGCGCGCGCGCTATCGCAACGCGTTGCTGCATGCCACCAGACAGCTCGCGGGGATAGGCGTTTTCGCGGTCCGCCAGTCCAACCATTCCCAGGTATTTGCGGGCGGTGTCCTGGGTTTCGTCTTGGGGCGCGCCCATGAGCTCTAGCCCGAACGTGACATTCCCAAGGACCGTTCTCCAAGGAAAGCAGGTGTAGGCTTGCTGGACCGTTACCGCTTGAACGGTCGGCCCGACGACCTGCTCTCCCATGATATAGACTTTGCCGTGCGATGGCAGGAGCAGCCCTGAAATCATGTTCAGAAGCGTGCTCTTCCCGCAGCCCGAAGGGCCGACGATGGCAATGAACTCGCCGTCTTCGTCTTTGGTGACTTGAAAATCGATCTCCTTGATCGCCATCACCGGTTCCTGCCCTTTGCGCAAGTAGGAATGCCCGACGTGGTCGAACTTGAGCAGCGCGTCTCCATCTACCATGGGAACAGCCTCCTGCGCGCTATCAGGAACGCCCAGTCCGTGATCGCGGAGATGATGCCGACGACGATGAGCGTGGCGAAGACCTTTCCTGAGTCTTGTGTACGTGAACCGACGTAAAGAAGATATCCCAGCCCCAGCTGCTCTTCGCTGTTGTTGATGAACTCCGCCAAGACGATGTAGGTCCACATGATGCCGTTGCAGACGGCGACGGCCTCCCAAATCTGCGGCAGGGCGCCAGGAAGCAGCACCTTCCCTAAGACCTGGCGGCGCTTGGCGCCAATGTCCAACGCAACGTTGACGTAATCCTGACTTACGGCCAACACGGCCTGCCGCACAAGAACGATCATGTAGAACAGCGCGCCAAGGAATAGGAACACGATCTTGGCTTTTTCTTCCACGCTGAACCAAAGCACAATCAAGCCTACAAGGCCCGTGGTGGGAACGCTTTTGGCGCCGTTCACAACCTTGCGAAACAAGGCATCGATCGGTGCAAAGGCCCCCATGAGGAGACCCAAAGGCACTCCAACCAAGATGACAAGGCCAAGCGCCTGGACCACTCGAAACGTGCTTCGCAAGATGGCTGGCAGAAGCCAATCCTTGTGGTGATACTCGGCCAGAGCCTCCCACACTGCCGAAGGCGTGGGAAGAAACAAGGGCTTCACGTATCCGCCATAGGTTGCGGCGCTCCACAACAGACCCAGCATGAGGACGCCCAGCATGCCGATCATCAGATCGACCCTGGGGGTCAGTTTGCCTCTGACTGCGAGAAAGTCCTTCACGATTACTTAGGGACGACCATGATGTCCGTTCTGCGGTTCTTCGATCTGCCTTCTTCGGTGTCGTTTGACGCAACCGGCTTGTTCGGGCCATTCCCCTTCGCGATGAAGCGGGCGGCATTGAAGTGATACTTGGAGACCAGGTAGTTCACGACCGACTGGGCGCGCCGCTGACTGAGCGCAGTATTCGTGGCCGCTGAGCCTCGACTATCGGTATTGCCTTCCACGCGGATGTAAGCGTTCGAGTAGGTTTGTGCCGTCAAAGCCACCTGGTCCAGCGCTTGCTTGGCATTTGGATCCAGGCTTGCCTGCCCGGTGGCAAAGAAGATGTTCACCGGTTTCGTCATCAGAGCAGGCTCGTTGACCTTTTCTTTTGGCGTCCGTGCTGGGAACTTCGATTCCTCTACAGGAGCCTTGATCTCGGCATTCTTCGAAGCCTCGGCATAGATCTCCTTGAGGAAGCTGTCGTCTTTGGCGACGCTTGGACGAACGGCTTCAGGAATATAGCCCCGGCGTACCCAGGCTGTGCTCGCCTCTTTAAAAATGCGGTCAAAGAGCGGTTCAGAGCCGTCAAGGCCGAACATCTTGGTGTTATCTACGAGGTCTGCCCACTTCACCGTCGAGAGTTGGCTTAGGGTCTCTTCTTGGCCGAGATCCTTGTACAGCGGTTCATTTTCCATGAGCGCGTTGACGGCAAGGTCGGGCCTGCGGTTAGCTTCTGTCGTTCCCTCGAGCCATCCCTTGACGAACGCCTTGATGACATCCGGATGCTGCTTGATGAACTCGGTCCGCGCAACCATGAGATCCGCAATCAGGTTCGCAGCGGTCTTTGAGCTAACAAGTATCTTGCTGCCGGGCCGCTTGTTGAGGCACTCGGTGACGTCGGGCTCCCAAACCACGGCGGCGTCGACTTTTCCGGCCACGAAGTCGGCTCGGGCGTCAGGCGAGGCGTTCTTTCCAACCAGGGCCTTCACGATTCGGGCTTGCTCCGTATCGTCCAGGCTAGAGTTTGCCAGACTGTATTCGAGGAGCCAGTGGGAGGGTGTGAAGAGGGCCAGCGAGATCTTCTTACCGGCGAGGTCCTCAATTCGATTGATCCCAGACCTTACGACGATGGCATCGCCACCGCGGGACCAGTCCACCTGCATGATGGCTTTTGAATCGACGCCGCCTTTGATGAAACCGGGAAGCTCATTGCCCCAAAAGTCGACGGTCGACCAGACGATGTCGACCCCATCGGGTCCACCCTTCGCAAAGGCCTTTGCGCGTGCGTCCACATCTTCCATCAGCATGAACTCAACGAGGAGCTTGTGGTTCTTCCAGTAGATGCATTCTTTGTTGGGTTTGAACCCATGATTGGCCACGAGACCGCCGGCATAACCAGGCCAGGTGACGATGCCTACCCGGAGCGGCCTGCCCAGGATTCCCTGGTCTCCCGACACCGTGTTCCCTCCACCACCGAAGAGTCCGCCTTCTTTGGAGCCACCGTTCATGTACCGGTAAGCCCCAAAGCCCAAGCCCGTCAAGACGATTAGGAAGATAAGTACCTTCCCCAAAGGTTTAATGCGCATCGAATTGCCTCCAAACCCCACTAGGTCGATTTGCTTAGGATCGACTGATGAGTAGTTTAGCAAACATCCCATACGTTGGAAGCATCAAGAGGTTGCTGTCGGGATATTCTTTGAAGCTCGAACCAGACGGATGCGGTGTGGCAACCGGCGGGTCGGCCTCGCTCCCACGCGAAGATCAGCAGCCGGATGGACGCTTTTCGTCAGGCAAACTTGGACCTTCCCCCGGTCTTGGAGACACAAACGCCCCATATCGAGCTCCGAGCAACCGGCGTCTCGACGGTCCAGGTTTCAGCCTTCCGGGTACCCGTCAACGGGCAGAGAGTGCGCGTCCGTCTCCACACGCTCGATGCTCCTGAGCCAGTTTTGCGGCGGCACCGCAGCGGCCAATAGAGTCAGTGCGACTGCAATTGGGATGGCGATATGGCGCTTCTCCCAAAGGGTGGGAAGCACCCCAAAGATCAGCGCAAACACCGGCACCCCGAACCAGAAGTACAGCCACGCCCTGTTGCTGGACTGGTCGAAGTCAAACACTTCGAGCGTGAAACCGGTGTAGGGCTTCCAGCTCACGTCGAAATCCCTGTTCATCTGGCTCGGCTGGATGTCGCCCCGGAGGAAGGTGTAAGCCACGCCGAACTTGGCCATGGCGTAGCGTGTGCCCTTCCATTCGTCGAAGAGGCCCTTATCCTCTTGCGGGTCTTTCCGAACCTCAATCTCCAGGCCGTAGTTGTCGGCTTTCCACACCCTCATGCCCTCGATTTCGGCTCTTCGGCCGCCTACGACCACCAGCTCCAGGTGGACCGGCTGGTTCATCGTGGCGGTCAGGCGCATGGGATAGACCGGCTTCTCGGTATCAAAAACGGCCTTCAGCGGGTGGGGTGGGAGTGGCCGGTCGGTCGCCTTCCGGAAGCTCGCCGCAAGGAAGCACCACCCTTCCTCGGCGTATTGATCGATCACCGAGGCCGCCTGCTCGGGGACGTCGATATTGTGGTCCCTGAGCCAATCCATGATAGGCTTCGAGGATTCCGATGAGAGCGCTGAGACCTCATAGGACCCGATCGTGCCGTAGTTGGTGACGTTGACCTCAGGCTGAGCCATCTTGTACGAAGCTCCGCCCTCGGCTGCCGCTGATTCTGTTGCGCCGGACTTGGCGGCATTTCGTGCGTCGGAGGGGTCGAACCAAACGTTGACCACCAGGAAGCAGGCCAACAGGAATGCCTCAAGCAGCATCCAGCCCAGGCGGTTGCCGGGCGACGCCTTGCGGTGGCGCACACCCGAACTCAGGAGCACCGCCGCCGCGAAGATGGCAAGGAGGCCGACCGTTTGGTGGTCCCTGTTGCTTAGGCTAAGGACGCGCGGCTTGACCTTCTCAAAGGTCCGCGTGATGTACTCCGGCTTGACCGCCTTGACAAAGCTGGGCTTGGCGGGTAGCGGCACCACCCAGCCATAGCCTCCGCTAGGGCCGTCGAGCACCGATTCGATGATGAGCGTTTCGGTCTTGCCGTCCCACTTGAGCACGGCGCGCTGACTGGGGATGCTCGGCGGACGCTCGGTCAGCTGGACGGTGCGTTCGGGAAACATGCCGCCGTCGGCAAGCGCTTTGGCCGACGCAACGACGGTCAGGAGGCAAACCAAGGCTAGTCTGGTCATCGCGGTGACTCCTTATCGGTTAGTGTGCTCTACTCCGGCAATCGTTCACACAGGTCGACGGGCAATGCTTGGGACGGTGGGCATGACTACAGGCAATCTCAATAGTCGGGTGTCGCCCTTACAGGGCTCGTCCACAAACGGCCACCTGGTTCCAGGGCTGCGCCCTTCGCTCCAACAGGTCGGCCCGTTGGGCCTCCGGAAACGGCCCTTGAGATGCCCAGAAGTGGCCGGCCCTAATCGGTGCGATGCGCGGATAGAATGAAGCAAGCCATGTCCACGCTTCCGAGGCTCGCCCTCAGCGCCAATCGGCGCTACTTGATCACCGAAACAGGACAGCCATTCTTTTGGCTAGGCGACACAGCCTGGGAGCTCGTTCACCGTCTGAAGCGCGATGAGATCGACCACTACTTCGCCGCGCGCAGCGAGCAAGGGTTCAACGTGGTGCAAACGGTGGCGCTCGCCGAGCTGGACGGGTTGCGCACACCCAATGCTTACGGACACCTTCCCTTTCACGATCTAGATCCCGCCAAACCGGATGAGGGCTACTTCCAGGACCTGGACTATGTTGTGCAGGCAGCGGCCAAGCACGACATCTACCTAGCACTGCTTCCCACTTGGGCCGACAAGGTGACGCTCGCCTGGGGCGCGGGGCCGGTCGTGTTTGACGCAGCGAAGGCACTGAGCTATGGGCACTATCTCGCGAATCGGTATCTATTCGCGACAAACCTCATCTGGGTGCTGGGTGGCGACCGGCCAATGCACAAAGGGGACCATGATTGGAGCCCGATCTGGTCCGCGATGGCAGAGGGAATCCAGGCAGCCATGGGGCGCTCCGCGTTGATCACCTATCATCCGGACGGTGGGCCTGATACTCCCACAACCGTTCATAGGGCGCCGTGGGCCAACTTTACGATGATCCAGTCAGGACACTGGGCCGCTGAGAACCCAACCTGGGACTGGATCGAGCATCTCTATCGCCTCGATCCGCCAAAGCCGGTACTCGACGGCGAACCAAACTACGAGGACCATCCGGTCGCGCCCTGGCCCAAATGGGACCCGAAGAGTGGGTACTTCCGGGATCATTCCGTTCGCAAGCAGGTGTATCGGTCTGTGTTCGCAGGTGGCTTTGGCGTGACCTATGGCCACCACTTTGTCTGGCAGATGTTTGACGAGGGCCGCGAGCCGGTCAACAACGGCAACGAGCAGATGCCCTGGAAGCAGGCGATCCAGCGGCCCGCGGCAAAGCAGATGATCCACCTTAAGCGGCTGATGCTCTCGCGCCCGTTTCTCAGTCGAATACCGGACCAAACCCTGTTGGACATGCCGAACGGCACGGGTGGGGATCACATCCGCGCGACGCGCGACTCGAATGGCCGCTTTGCGATGGTCTACTTCCCCAATCCGGGCATGCGATGCCGTCTCAAGGTAGCGAGCTTGGCAAAGGACCTCGTGGGTTGGTGGTTTGATCCACAAACCGGCAAGGCGGAGAGGTTCGAGTCCAAAATCATGGACAGGCACCTCGAAGTGGAGTCGCCGACGCCCGGTCCGGACAGCGTGTTGGTGCTGGATGACGCCTCGAAGGAGTTCGCTGCGCCTGGACACATGGCTCACGCCTAAGAGAGGCCAGGCCGCCAGTCCAGGTCCCTATGTTGTTCGTGTGCAGAAACAGCTTCGCCCCGCCGTTCGACCCTTGATGACCGAACGACAGGGCGAAATAAAGATCAGCCTACAATCGCGTAGACTTGGTCTTCGTCGAGGATGGTGTACTCCTCGACGCCGATGGTGACTTCGTTGCCGCCGTACTTGCTGAAGATCACCCGGTCGCCGACTTTGACGGAGATCTTGTTGCGCGTGCCGTCATCCAGGATGCGGCCCGGGCCAACGGCGATGATCTTGCCTTCCTGGGGCTTCTTCTTGGCGGCGTCGGGCAAGTAGATGCCTCCCGCGGTTTTCTCTTCTTCTTCGAGTAGCTGCACGACGACCTTGTCGCCGAGCGGTCGCAAGTTGCTCATGTCTTGTGTGTTTCCTCCATCACAGGGCGTTAGCACTCGCCCAAGCTGATTGCTAAATGGTACCGCGAACGAAGGGCGCTGTCAACCGGCGACCCGCATGGCCATGCAACAGTGCATCCTCCATTTTTTGCCAGACCGGCAATTTTGCTGTGGTCAATGAACAAAGTTGCCGCTACACTGTGTTCAGCGGAGTTCATCGGCTCCAATATCTGTTTGGCCCCATTTTGGGACCCGAGGGGTTCTGCCCTCGATGAGGAGGAGGAATATGAGAAATCGTTTGACGCCTGTGGCGTCCTTAGCAGCGTTGGCATTTGCAGCTGTGTCTGCCGCCCAGTTCAGCGACGACTTTGAGGTTGACAGCACTGCCAATTGGCAGTTCAACTCGTCGCAGACCGCGGATGGAACATCCGACAACTTCAACAACGAAGCCAACTTCTTCTTTGACTACTCGACGGTAGGCATTCCTTTGGCGCCGCACTCATCCTCTGGCGGAACGCGTGGCCTGAAGATGGAAGCGAACGTGTTCGGGACGACAACCGGAGTGCTTATGGGAATGAGCGCTTCGCCGATCGGCCAACACTTCTCCGGCGACTACAAGCTGAGCTTCGATTGCTGGCAGAACTTCCAGGGTCCTTTTCCAGGGGGGGGCTCCGGGACATCCCAGTTGACCCTCGCTGGACTCGGAAGCACTGACGGGCTGCAGTTCATTGGCGGTCCGTGGACGGCGGTCGGCTTTGCTGCGACAGGTGATGGAGGCAGTTCCATTGACTATCGCGCCTACGTTGACGCGGGCGCTCCGCTTTCCGAAGCAAGCGGCGCGTATGCGGCCGGCACGGGAAGCGGCGTTCGAAACAACACGAACTCCTATTACGGCAACTTTCAGGGAACCGTCCCAGCTGCGCAGACCGCATACGCTTCTGGACTTGGCTTCGGCAGCCAAACGGGAAGCACCAACGTTGGCGCCCTCGGAATGGCCTGGCGATACTGGGAGATCGAGAAGATCGGCGATACGGTGACGTGGACCGTTGATGGCAAGCTCATTGCAACTATCACTGGGGCAACGGCGCAGATGGGGAGCGACAACATCTTCATCGGCTACGGAGACATCAACACTAGCGCCTCCACCGAAGCCATCTCGCGACAGTTGCTCTTCGGTCTCGTGGACAACGTTCATGTGACCCCGGAGCCGGGCTCGATGGCCGTTCTCGGGCTTGGGATGTTGGCCCTTGCGCGACGTCGGCGCAAGTAGGCGCGCGACACCTCCAAAAGAAAGCCGGCCCCGCACAAGGTGCGGGGCCGGCTTTTCGCTGGATAGATGAGCTAACGAACGTAATGGATCTTGGGATCTTCCATGCTGTCGAGGAGCATGAGCGCGACCACAGGATGCGGGCGAGATTTGGCCACTTCTCGCGCCTCGTCGAAGGAAAGCTCGATGACCGACATGCCGCTGAGCTCGATCCACTCGGTGAAGCGAAAAGCGCTGGATTCCGTGCTGAAGCAGGCCAAACCGTGGACCCCAAGGTGGCAATAGCAGCCGTATTTGCCCGTGGACGGGTGGAAAGAGACGTAAACCGTGTCGGGAAACTCGTTCTCGAGGCCCAATAGAGGCTGTTGTAGCGTATTGACCATGCTCATCTCACTCTAATATCGGAGTGTTCGTGTCAACTTCTCAGACTCGAAATCCTCGCTGTGGGTTCAACTGTACCTCGAATTTTGAGGTGGCGCGGGCGAAGGGATTCGAACCCCCAACCCTCAGTTCCGAAGACTGATGCTCTATCCGTTGAGCTACGCCCGCGCAGTTGGGAGTCGATTGTACCTGGAGCGAGGAGGCAGGGAGGGCTGGAAGGGTGGAAGGGTGGAGGGGTGGAGGGGGTGAGGATTGTGAAGGGATGAAGGGATTAAGGGATGAGGGGACGGAGGGACGAACAGAAACGCCGCTAACCAGGCGCCACGCACCACGCGCCTCCCCCCTCGGGAGTACTGAAGACGATGTAGCCCAGGCGTCTCGCCTGGGTAACTTAGGTTCAACGATTGTAGTTGCCACGCGCCTCCCCCCTCGGGAGTACTGAAGACGGTGTAGCCCAGGCGTCTGGCCCGGGTAACTTAGGTTCAACGATTGTAGTCTTCGAGCACCAATCCACCATTTCTCGACACTCGCCCTTGGGGTAAACCTCCGAGCACCCGTGACGACTTGGCTTCAGCCCGAACCCGCCAACTGGTGGCATTGCGTCGACGACGCCATAGAAGAGGACGTGGGCAGTGGAGACGTGACCAGCGGGTGCATCGATCCCGACCTCCTCGCTGAGTATTCGATCGAAGCTCAGGCGGACGGAATCGTCTGCGGCGTCGGCATCGCCGAGTACCTTCTCAGCCCATATCCCTCCGATCCCGACGAATGCCGCTTCACGGTGTCCAAAGGGGACGGCGGCGGGGTGCAGCGGGGTGATCCGATCGTGTCGGGCGTGCTGCCGGCGCGCAGGGCCCTGATGGCCGAACGGGTGGCCCTGAACTTCATGATGATGCTGAGCGGCGTCGCGACGCTCACCGCGCAATACGTCGCGCGGACCGAAGGAACAAAGGCCGAAATCCTCGACACGCGAAAGACCACCCCAGGTTTGAGGGCGCTTCAGAAGTACGCCGTACGCTGCGGCGGCGGCAGAAACCACCGCATGGGGCTGTTTGACGGCGCCTTGGTCAAGGACAACCACATTGCCGCGGCGGGGAGCATTCGAGCGGCGGTCAAGGCCGTCAAGAGCTACCTTCCCCATACGCTGAACGTCGAGGTCGAGTGTCGAAACATGGGGGAGGTCAAGGAGGCGATCGAGGCTGGCGCAGAGATCGTCCTTCTCGACAACATGGACCCCTTCGAGATGCGCGAGGCAGTCCGAAACTTCCAAGGTCAAGCGCTTTTCGAGGCCAGCGGCGGCATTTCGCTCGACACGGTCAAGGGTGTGGCGCAGACCGGAGTCGACTTCATCTCGATTGGGGCGCTGACCCATTCTGCCCCAAGCCTTGCGATGCACATGGAATTCTCCTGAGCGCACCGGCGGCTCGCATTCGTGCCAAGCTAAGGATGCAATGCGTTTCGACACTTCGGAGGCTGCGTTTCTGGAGGTCGAGGAAGTCGATTCCACCCAGCACTTGGCAGCCCGGCTCATCAAGGAGAACGGCCACGCCCCTTCGCTGATCTTTGCGCACCATCAAACCTCTGGACATGGGCGTCACGGGCGAACATGGTATAGCGCACCCGGCGAATCCCTAACGGCGAGCTTGGTGTTTGGGGAGTATGCGAACGCTCCGAAACCCTGGCTGATCGGCATGGCGTTGGCATGTGCAGCCGCCAGCGTCCTGCATTGCCAGCTCCAATGGCCAAACGATCTCTTGGCGCGTGGCAAGAAGCTGGGCGGAGTTCTCACCGAAGTCTTTGAGGATCGCGACGGGCGCCGCATTCCCGTGGTGGGCCTGGGAATCAACCTGAACCAGAGCTCGTTCCCTCCCGAAATTGAGCAGCGCGCGATAAGCCTGACAATGGCCCACGAGGCTGGGTTCGGGGGAGCGAACCCAATGGCATTAACGCCGAGGAACATCCTCGCAAAGGTCGTGGAACGACTCCCCAGCCTTCCTGAACCCACCGAATGGGCCCACCTCTCACCGATCTGGGACCTCTTCGACGCGACCGCAGGCAAGCTGTATTCGATGCCTGACGGGCGTCAGGGTATCGCACTGAGGGTGGGGAGGGACGGCGAATTGTTGTTATCGGTCGAGGGAAATCCGATGGCCGTTCGAGCCGCCGAGGCCCATTTCGCCAACTGAAAGGGAGATAGCGGCCACGGACCGAAGGGAAGCAGAGTTGCCAATCTTCCCTGTCTCCCTCCCCAACCCCTCGCTCATCCCGGGTGGCCGGGACAAGGGAGGGGCTCTTCCGCTCCCCCAAAAAACCACCTCTTCAACTCCTCATCTCATGGCCTCAACTCATCACGTCTCGATCACACGGTCCCGGGGATCAAGCCCTAGGTCTTTACTGAACAGTAGGGATTCCCACATAATCTGTGCTGACGTGAGGCAGATAGCCTCCTAATGGAAGTGGATATGAACAAGAAAACCCTATTCGTATTGGCAGCCGTGATCGTCGGAGTTCCCGCCTGTTCCCTGGCAAGCGGGACCAAGACTGAAAAGGGCCCCTCCGTTTCGTTCGGCAGCGGCAAAGCCACCTCTTGGATCAAGTCGGATGCTAAGGGCAAACCGGTCGAGATGGGGATCAGCTTTCCGAAATCCGCTATGACGGGACTACCACCCGCAAACCCGGAGATCAAGGTTGCCAACTTCGACACGCACCTCTTCGAGATGGCCCTGCCCCGTTCAGCGTCCGCCACGGCGTTCACCCATGCCGCCATGGACTGGAATCCTCGCGGCCACGACCCTGAGGGCGTCTACACCGTGCCCCACATTGACTTCCACTTTTACACCCTGACGGAGAAGGAGCGCAAGGCGATCACGGCGCAAGGCGACGACCTGGCCCGCTGCAAGAAGGCGCCCGAACCCAAATACATGCCCGCGGCATACATTCAGGCGCCGGGGACGGAAGTGCCACAGATGGGATCCCACTGGGTGGACACGGCCACGCCAGAGCTGCACGGCAAGCCGTTCACCTACACGATGATCTATGGCTCCTATAACGGCAAGGTGGCGTTTGTCGAGCCGATGATCTCGAGGGAGTTCCTCGAAGCGGGCATCGAGGTGAACGCAGCGATCGCGCAACCCAAGGCCTTTCAGAAGAAGGGCAAGTACTACCCAACCCGGTTCAAGCTGCACCACGACGCAAAGTCTGGTGAGATCCACGTCATCCTCACTGGATTCAAGAAGCGATAGCTTCCGGAGAGCCCCCTCCTTGTTTTTGACGAAGTCGAAAATGAGGAGGGGGTTGGGGGTGGAGACCCGGGAGGCGTTGATCACCTCCCCATGTGGGCGGCCCTCACCCGGTTCACTCCTTTCACCAACCTCTCCCACTCGGGAGAGGTGGCAATAGCCCCCTCCTTGTTTTTGACGAAGTCGAAAATGAGGAGGGGGTTGGGGGTGGAAACCCCGATTGCGGCTAGGGCTTCCCGGTTGAGAGCCTGGGCAGGTTTGCGGCGACCCTCGCCCGGTGAGCTTCGGTCAGGAAATCGTTGTAGAACGGATTGAGGCGCGCATTGACGCTCAGGCCAAAGGCGGCCGCGCCGAAGTAGCCCACACACGCGACGGAGAACGCGACACTTGCCGCCAGCTTGCGCTTCTCGGATGAGAACGCACAGAAAAGGGCCCCTGCCATGCAGAAACTAAAGATGAAGTGATGCCCCGGATGCACGCCGCGCGGCAGGCTTGCGACCAGCCCCACCGCCAAACACGCCATCACGATCATGGCGAGGATCGGGCCCAGCTTGCTCCCCGCTCTCCAAAAGAAGACGAGGGCCAGCGTGTTTGCTCCCGCCAGTAGCAGGGAAAAGGGGAACGAAGCGGCCGCCAAGGCGCTGAGTCCTGCCAAAAGGCAGACCATATTGGCGCCCTTCTGGAACCCCTCCGAGGTGCCAAACATCTCGGTACCGGCCCGGAGCCCATAGAGCACCGCCATCATCAGGAACCACAGGGCCGATTCCATTCCCATCAACGAAGATCCGTCCGGCCGAACGTGGATCTTGGTCCACAGCACGCTCGTCACGATCAGCGCGAGCCCGAGAGCAACACGCGAGCGGTCGAAGCCCGACGGCGCGCGCCAGCTCCACACAAGCATCACCCCACAAGCCGCAAGCGTGGCAAGCAGGGAGATCAGGCCCAGTGCCGACACGATCGAGCCGATGAGGAAGCTGTCGTCTATCATGGACCCCGCGCCGCCGGCGATGACCCTCTGCCCGGCGTCTCTGAGCCGGTTGGCCTGGGTAGCCATCTCAATCACGTTCTGCCCTTCCGTGTCGATCCCAGCCTTGGCGAGCTCCATCTGAAACGTGCGGTAGAGTCGGCCCGACTTTTCGGCTTCGCGAACGACGCGGTCGGGCTCCTTTGCATAGGCGCCCGCCTTCGCGGCCGCTACCATGCCAGCCCGACCGATGAGCTGCCCGATGAGGGTTTGCGCTTCGCGTGTGATCAGGTAGCCGACCTTGTACACCTGAAGCCTCCGGCTCGCATCGGCCTTCGGGTCCGAAGACGGTTTGCACGTGATGCGCATCCAGTTCCGATGGTTGGCCACTTGGGGAAACAGCATTCCGGCTGCTAGAAGCACGCGCACACCCTCCCCACGATAACCCCAGCGCCTCTCAATGGTCTCCCGTGTGGCGGAAGCCGCCTCCAGCACGTACTCTTCGTAGCGCTTCATTTGGGAGGCACGATCCAGGCAAGATAGAGAGTCGGAATGGTCGCTCAGAGCCTCGCTCAAGGCGCCTCTCGAAATTGTCCAATAGGCATTGTCCGGTTCCAGAGCCTCGCCGCGTTTGGCCAGCTCAAGGGCATACTTGGTCACCCTCTCGCGCTCGGGAAGGACCTTCTTGGGTTTCGGCTCAGGATCGGTGTCCCTGTAGGGAAGCGAAATCGCCGGCTGGAACGCGAGGCGCAAGAGTTGGGCCAGCGCCATCACGTCCTTTGGGTTCTTGGTGCAGTAGGCGTCGAGTGGTTCGAGGCGCTTGGTGAGGATGGCCCCCCATTCCGGTGCATTCGGCCCTGGGTTGTAGCCCCACTCCGCATAGCCAAGGGCCTGGACGAACTGCTCTTTCTGGCCTGAAGGATGGATCTCGTCGGGATCCATCATGGGCATCGACGCGCTCGAGTTCCAAGGCGACTCTGCGAGGACCGAGAACGCCGGTCCGCCAGTCAGCCCAGACTTGGCGAGGTCTAGGTCGTTGCGAAAGCTCCAGCTCGACATCGGCGCCAGGGCCACGCACAGCACGAGGCCGATGCCGAAGAGGGTTAGGGTTCTGGGAGTGATCAGGCGCGCCACGCTTTCGCCTCCGTCCTTTGGGTTCCCGCCGGTTGGGAATGGATGGCGTCCTCTTGCGCCAGTCCCGCCTCTCGAAGCTGCTGCTTGAAGATCGGCATCGAGCTTGGAGTGGGGGCCATGCTGCCGGTTTGCGAGCATGCCACGAGGAGAGCTAGGCCGAGGCCGACGCTGATTCCGGCAGGCAATAAAGCTCCTGCCAGTGCGTTCAGAGCTCCACGAAGCCGGATCGCCCTCACCGCCACAGGGTCGGGCAGGCCCCTGGTTGGATTGGCCTCGTCGCAGACTTCATAATGTCGCTTCAGGGCGTCAAAGGGTTCGTTCATCGGGGGTCCTCCCATTTGGCGCGAAAGGCTTGCTTGGCGGTATGGAGCCTGGATGCGACGGTACCGACAGGAATCGCCAGGGACGAGGCGATCTCCTCGTAGCTGAGCCCTTCTCCGATCGCAAGCGCCAGCAGGGCTCGTTGCTCAGGCTTCATCGCCGAAAGAACGCTCTTCACAGCAAGGCCCTCTTCGAGGTCGGCTTGAACGGCACAGACCGGCATTTCGCCACTCATGGCGGCCGGGCACTGATCCAAGGCGCACCGCACCAGAATGCGACGGAACCAGCCTTTGGCAGCGTGGAGGTCCCTCAGTCCGCGATGGTGCCTGAGAGCCCGCAGCAGCGCGTCCTGAAGGGCATCCTCGGCCAGGTCGGGGTCGCCCGTGATCTTGATCGCGAGCCTGAAGCCCCACACGCGCCACTCCGAAGCGAGCGCTTCGAGGGCCCTTTGCGGGTCGCGCTCCTCCCGGGGCCTGAAGATGGAAACCGTTCTTGCTTGCAGCATGGTCCTGTTGAATAGACCCTTGTCGGAGCCCATTCCTTCATGGATTCTTGCTGATCTCGCCCGCGGGTCTCCCTCCCCAACCCCTCCCTCATTTACAAACCAAACGGGGGAGGGGCACGTTCACATCCCAACCGCCGTGTAATGCCGGAGCCCCAGTTTCCACATCTTCTGACCCACGAACAAAGCCCCGGCCACCCAGGCGGCCTGGATCAGAATGGTCTGCTGCGCTGCGGGCCCGGATAGCTTGCCGACCAGCATCTCCACCGGAGCGCCATTGGTGTAATAGAACGGCAGCATCTTTGTCAGGTTGCGGGCCCAATCCGGCAGAAGCGCCACCGGGAACATATAGCCGGACAGAAAGAGATGGGGGATGTAATACAGTTCAAAGATTGCAAACGCCTCCTGAACGTAGAGGGACAGCGAGGCCATCGCCATCACCGTTGAGAAGCTCACCAGGTGCCCCATGAAGAGCGAGACCCAGAACTCCGGGCTGAAATGCAGGTGCGCTCCCTTGAGGATCGGCTGGTACAGCCAATAGAGGGCGAGAAAGATCGGAAAGGCCAGCAACGGACGCAAGGTCCGCCAGGCAAGATTGTTCACGAACTGCCATTGGTAATAGCTGATCGGGCGCACCAGATAGATCGAAAACACGCCCTCCCGAACCTGATACGCCACCTCCCACATCATGTGGCACGTCACGAACGACGTTACGATGAGCGTACACAGGTAGTACAGCGTCATCTCGCCGACGGCGTAACCCTGGATCGTGCCCACGCGTGCCGCGCTGGCCCAGACCAATGGCATCGTGATGGCTGTGGTCGTGTCCGTCAGGATCCAGATCAGCATGGAGGCGCGGTACGCGATCGTTTCTTGGATCGCGATGGAATAGACCGCCCGCCACTTCCTCAAGAGGATCGCCACGAAGGTGATTATGGCGGGAAGGCTAAGCCTGGCGCGCCGTCAAAGTGGCCTCAATACCTATCGGTGTTTGACGAGGCCACATCCCATGCGTCCCCACAAGTGAGAACTCCCTCGTCAGATCCAGGTAAGGAGCAATAATGGAGTGTCCCGGGCGCTAACGATGCTCAGTTCTCGGCCCAGTCCCGAATCCACTCCCATTCTCTCTTGGCTGCAATCGTACGTTCTGCATCAAGCCGATTCAGCAACTCTTCAGTAGAGTTCAACCGATCGACGATCGAGTCGAACTCCTTGACTACGGCCTCTGGCACTCTCTCGTTGAACTCGACTGCTCCGTCGTCAGAAACCTTGTACTGTCCAATTCTGCCAAGGAGAAAGGCACAGAGTGCTTCAGCCGCTGAGAAGTTATCTAGTACGACTTGGAACTCTCGCTTCAGCGCTCTGTATTCGGAGCTCGACCCATCAAGATTTCGTGCAAGTTGCTCGCAAGCTTTCGTCGCTAATCTATTGCTTTGGGCCCGTTTTTTCAAGGCTCCGCATGCGACTTTTGCCGCTTGCCAACAATTTCTCTCGTAGAGCGTAGCCGCAGTCTGAGCTTTGCGAATCCTCCGCAGGCACTCTTCAAGGTTTGCCCTTGAGCTTAGTGATTCCGGCGAAAGTACCCACTCCCAGCCGAGAGTCATCAACTCGACCTCGTACTTGCGCTTAAGGTTGGCCACCTTCTCCATGTAGCCATGCAGGATCTCTTGAACCTCGCCCGAAGGCGTGTTGGGGAAGTCTTTACGCTCTATCGGCGCCTCGCCGCCTAGCACCCTCAATGCGTCTTCCGAAAATGCCCTCTGGAATTGCCTTTCCTCCCGACGTCCCTCAACGGCCGTGTTCACGCTTGGAACAATCCACAGCGTGATCGCAGCGCTCACCACGAGAGTGGCAGCTAAGATGATGACTGCTAACACCCAGGGCCCCTTGTTTGGGAAAACACCCATGCCTGCACCACTGCCATTCCTGCCGCAACTACTGCATAAGCAATTCGGCGGGAGACGTGTCAAAGCTTACCCCTTGGGTCTTGTCACAACAGGCCGCCAGCCCTATCCTGGCTGTCCGCTCGTTCCGCTAGCTCAGGATCGGCCTTACTTCTCGCGAAGCGGAAGTCCCATCTGCTTGAGGAACGACCACGCTTCCTGGTCGGTTTTCGCTGTCGTGCAGATCACGATGTCCATTCCGCGTTGGCGGTCGAACGAGTCGTAAGGGATCTCCGGGAACACCAGCTGCTCTTTCAGACCAAGCGCGTAGTTGCCACGGCCATCGAACGATTTGGCGGGAAGGCCCTGGAAGTCTCGAATTCGGGGCAGCACGACCGTGCAAAGGCGGTCGAGGAAGTGATAGGCGCGGTCGCCTCGCAGGGTGACCTTGCAGCCGATCTTCATGCCTTGGCGGAGTTTGAAGTTCGAAATGGCCTTCTTCGCGATGGTCACCACGGGCTTTTGGCCTGCGATGAGCGTCATGTCGCGAACGGAGTTCTCGAGGTGCTTGGGGTCCTTTTCACCGGTGCCGGTGCCCATGTTGAGCACAACTTTAACGAGCCGGGGCGCTTGCATCGGCGACTTGTAGCCGAACTCCTGAATGAGCTTCGGCGCAACCTGCTCCTTATAGATCGCCTTCAGACGAGGCGTCGGCAGGGCAACGGGCCCGCCTTCCGATTTCTTCTCTTTAGCCATTTTCTTCTACTCTGCTCTCCGATTTCTGACCGGAAAGCCACTTTGAGGGATGGGGAACGTGAAAAATGTGAGACTTGTGAGAGTTGTGGGAATGGCTCAACTAACACCGATGTCCATTCTCACCAAATTCACCTTTCCCTCGATTCTCACACGTCCCTATTTGTTCGGCTCGTCCTTGAAGACCGTTTTCGTCTTCTTGGAGTAGCGCACGATCTTGCCGCCGTCCTTCTTCCGGCCCACGCGGGTCGGCTCGCCGGTCTTGGGATCGAGCACCATCACATTGCTGACGTCGAGCGGCACGGGGATGCGGATTCGAGCTGACTTCTCGCCCTGCATGCGCGCCTTTCGGTGCTTGACGGCGGCGTTCAGGGGCAGCGGCTGGTCCTTGTCCTCTTCGTTCTCTTTCAGGACCATGACCTTGTTGGCCTTGGGGTCGACGGCGGCGATGAAGCCCTCTTCACCCTTGTCTTTGCCCGAGATGATCTTCACTCGGTCGCCCTGGCGCACTTTGAGCTTGATATGCTGGGCTCGTTTTTTGATTTCGGCTTTCGTCATGTTAGAGCACCTCCGGCGCGAGGGAAACGATCTTCATAAAGTTGTGGTCTCGAAGCTCGCGCGCCACCGGCCCGAAGATTCGGGTGCCTCTCGGCTCCATGTTCTGCGGATTGATGAGCACGCAGGCGTTGTCGTCAAACCTGAGCGTGCTGCCATCGACGCGTCGGATCGGCTTTTTGGTTCGCACGATGACGGCCTTGATGACGTCGCCCTTCTTGACGGGCATGTTGGGAGTCGCGGTCTTCACGCTGCCCACGATGACGTCCCCGACACCCCCGTACTTGGGCTGCGAACCCTTGAGCACGCGAATGCACATGACTTCTCGCGCGCCCGAGTTGTCCGCCACTTTCAGTCTCGAAAATTGTTGAATCATTGCTTTTCACAAAGATCGTGAGAGTTGTGAGAATTGAAGGAATTGTGAGAGTTCTGGGGCAGGCAGTCAGATGCCATGTGCCATTCTCACCATTCTCACCAATCAGTCCATTCTCACTTCCCTACTTCACCTTCTCCAGAATCTTTGAAACTCTCCAGCGCTTATCCTTGCTGATCGGCCGCGTCTCCATGATCTGCACTCGGTCTCCCACGTCGCAGGAAAGCTCGTCGTGTGCCTTGAATCGCTCCGAGCGCTTCACAACCTTGCCATAGAGTGGGTGCGCGATCCGGCGCTCGATGCTGACCACTACGGTCTTCTGCATCTTGGCAGATACGACCATGCCCTCTCGAACCTTGCGCGTACCCCGGTCTTCAGCCGCAGCCTCGACGACGGCGGCTTTGGCCTTCGGCGCAGCCTTCTTGGCCTTTTTCTCTGCTGCCATTACGCGTCACCTCCGCTCTTCTTGGTGACGGCGGCCTTCTTGGGAGCGGCTTTGGCCGGAGCCTTCTTGGGCGCCGGAGCCGCCACGGTCTCGCCGCCCCGCTTTTTCTCACCGATGATGGTCAAGATGCGAGCGACGTTGTGACGCCGAACGGCGAGCCCAGACCGGTCCATGTTCTGGCGAAAAACCAGGTCCCGTCGCGCCTTGTACAGCGCCGAGCGCTCGGCCGAGAGCATCTCTTCGAGCTCCGGCACGTTCTTGCCTCGCAGTTCAGTCGACTTCAGTGCTTTCATAGGTTTCGTTTGAGTCGGGCTTACGCGCCCTCGATATCGTGCTTGGTAACAAACTTGGAGCTGATGGGCAGCTTGTGCATGGCGAGCCGCATGGCCTCACGGGCCACCTCGACCGGCACGCCCTCCATCTCGAACATGACTCGACCCGGCTTGATGACCGCCACCCACCCTTCTACGGGCGCTTTTCCCTTTCCCATACGGGTTTCGAGCGGCTTCTTCGTGTAGGACTTGTCCGGGAAGATGCGGATCCAGACCTTTCCGCCGCGCTTCACGTGGCGGGTCATGGCGATACGGGCGGCCTCGATCTGTCGGCTGGTGATCCAGCCCGGCATGGTGGCCATCAGACCGAACTCGCCAAAAGCCACGGTGTTGCCCCGCGTCGCGGGTCCGGCCATTCGGCCTCGGTGCATCTTGCGGTACTTGACCCTTTTAGGCATTAACATCGTTCTTCACCTCCTCAACGGGAGCCGTGGCCTCCACAGGTGCTGGAGCGGGCTCAGGAGCCGGAGCCGGCGACGGGACGGGAGCTTCCACTTTGGGGGCGGCTTCGCCGGCCGGAGCGGCCACGGCTTCGGCGAGTCTGCGCTCGGGGAGGATCTCTCCGCGATAGATCCAGACCTTCACGCCTACAGAACCATAGATCGTGTTCGCCGTGGCGATGCCGTAGTCAATGTCGGCACGAAGCGTGTGCAGCGGCACCTTTCCAAGCTTGTCGCCCTCAGAGCGCGCGATTTCGGAACCGCCCAATCGGCCAGCAACCTGGATTTTGATGCCTCGCCCGTTCATTCGGGCCACGCGGGTCAGCGCCTGCCGCATCGCTCGACGGTGAGAAATTCGCTTCTCGAGCTGAACGGCAACGTTCTCGGCCACTAACTGGGCATCGAGTTCGGGCTGTCGCACCTCGGTCACGTTCACCTGAACGGATTGAAGGTGGTCGAACCGTCGGACCATCGCGTTCAAAGCCGCGCTCAGGTCGTCGATTCCCTTTCCGCCCTTGCCGATGATCGCTCCGGGGCGAGACGTGTAGATCGTGACCTTCACGCGGTTTGCCGCTCGCTCGATTTCGACGCGGGAGATGACGCCCTTCGCGATCCGGTTCTTGATGAACTCCCGGATGCGATAGTCCTGGTGAAGCGCGGGGCCATAGCCCTTCTTGTTATAGAACCAGTGGCTGTCGAAGCCACGGATCACGCCTACCCTAAACCCAACTGGATTGATCTTCTGACCCAAGCTTTACTCCGTTTCCTTTTCTTTGGCAGCCTCGGCGGCTGGCTCGACTTCAGCGTCTGCGGCGGCCGGCTCTTCAGCGGGCTCCTCTGCCGGTGTCTCGACCACGTCCTCGGCGGGAGATTCCTGAACCCCAGGAGCCTCGGCCACGGCCTCGGTCTCGACGACTTCTTCTGCGATCGGCTCTTCGACCGGAGCGGGCGCCGGAGCTTCCGCGACGGGCTTGGCCTTCGATTTCTTCTTCTCGCCGAACGTGGGCCTTGGCTTCGCCTGAGTGCCCTTGTTCTTGGTCTTCAGCGGCGCTTCGGTCTCCTCGACGACCACGGTGATGTGGCTGGTCTTCTTCTCGATCCGATAGGCGCGGCCCATGGCTCGGGGCTGAATCCGCTTGAGGCGGGGGCCGCCGTCCACATAGACCTCTGCGATCCGGAGCGAATCGCCGTTCAGGCCATAGTTGTTCTCCGCGTTGGCGATCGCACTCTCGATCACCTTGCGAAGGGCCTGTGCCGACTTGCTCTTGTGGAAGCGCAGCGTCGACGCCATGCGAGCGGCAGGATTGCCGCGGACCTTGTCCGCAACGATCCGCACCTTGCGCGGCTGCACCCTTATGTTCTTTCCGACTGCCTTAACTTCCATTGTCTCGTCTTCTTGATTCGTCTGGCGCGCTCAAAAAGGCCTTTGATTGTACCTTTTTGAACCTATGCCGGCCCGAATGCTACTTGATGCGGGTTCCTCGCTCGGCCAGGCCGCCCGCGTGGCCGCGGAACGTTCGCGTGGGGGCAAATTCCCCGAGCTTGTGCCCGATCATGTTTTCGGTGATGAACACCGGAACGTGCTTTCTGCCGTCGTGCACGGCCAAGGTGTGCCCGATCATCTCGGGGATGATCGTCGAGCGCCTCGACCAAGTCTTGACGAGCTTCTTGTCGCCTTTGGTGTTCATGTCTCGCACCTTCTTCAGAAGGTGGTCGTCCACGAAGAACCCTTTCTTTGTGCTTCTAGCCATGAGCTTTTACCAATTGCGGATTGCGGATGGCGGATTGCGGATTGGCTCGGATGGGACTGCCCCCAACCCGAGATCCGAAATCCCAAATCCTCAATTCACTAGCCGTTCCTCCGTCTCACGATGAATTTGTTCGTCCGCTTGTTCTTGCGGGTTCGCGTACCCAGAGCCTTGTTGCCCCAACGGTCCACGGGACCCTTCTTGCGGCCCACAGGCGACTTGGCTTCACCACCACCATGGGGGTGGTCCCTTGGCGATTTCACAACGCCGCGAATCGTCGGGCGCCGGCCAAGGCCGCGGTTCTTGCCCGCCTTGCCCATGCGCTCGTTCTCATGCTCGGCGTTGCCAACTTCGCCTACGGTCGCGCGGCAGTCCTGGTGGACCATGCGCATTTCGCCGCTGGGAAGCCTCAGCGTGACATAAAGACCTTCTTTGGCCATAACCTGGGCCGCGGCGCCCGCCGACCGGACCATCTGGCCGCCCTTTCCCGGCTGCAGCTCGATGTTGTGAACGAGCGTGCCGAGGGGGATGTTTTTCAAGGCCAGGCAGTTGCCCGGAAGGATGTCCGACTCCGGCCCGCTGCTCACCTTGGCGCCGACTACCAGGCCCTTGGGCGCCAAGATATAGGCCTTTGAGCCGTCGGCGTAGTGGAGCAGCGCGATGCGGCAGGTGCGGTTCGGATCGTATTCTATCGCAGCCACCTGGGCAACAACGCTGTCCTTCGTTCGCTTGAAGTCGATGATTCGATACTTCTGCTTATTGCCGCCTCCGGTCTTGAAAGCAGTGGTGCGGCCCGTGTTGTTTCGGCCGCCGCTCTTCGGCTTGGCAGACGTGAGCGACTTCTCCGGCTTGGACTTGGTGATCTCCGAATAGGTGGCGCCAATTTTGTGGCGCCTGCCTGGAGAGGTTGGTTTGAGTGGCTTTACGGGCATATTAGACTCCGAAGTCCTCCAACTGCTGGCCGGCCTTCAAGGTGATGATCGCCTTCTTCGAATCGGCTCGATGGCCCGCCACCGGGTACTGGGCGTGCTTGGTGCGCACCCTTCGAAGCTTGCCTCGAATGGTCACGGTGTTCACGCCGGTCACTTCGATGGCCTCGCCCTTCTTCTTGCCGGCGTTGTAGATGGCCTCGATCGCGCCCTTGATCTCGATCTTGGTCGAGTTCTTCGCAACGATAAAGGTGTACTTGCGAACGTTGTCCTTCTCGTCCTTAACGAGGGGATTGCCGTAGCTCTGCGCCACGGAACGCTCGGTGATGTGCGGCTGAATGATGATGTCGTGCGGGTCCTTCATTTGCCCCATACCTCTTCAATTCGGGAGAGCGCGTCCTTGGCGATCACGATTTTGTGGGCGACGAGCACGTCGCGCGTTGAAAACACTGCGGTCTTGGGAGCTGCCTTGCCTTCCTCCACCTTGGCCGGTGCGGTGCGAACCACCACGTTCGGCATGTTGCGGAAACACTTGTAAGCCACGTCGTCAATCTCAGCGAGCACCACGAGCACGCGCTTGGCCTCTCCGACTTCCAGCGAGTTCAGGAACGCCGCGGCGTCCTTGGTCTTCGGGCCGGCAAAGGCGATCTTCTCAGCAATCACCACGTCGTTGGATTCGATCTTCTCGGCGAGCGCACCGAGGATCGCCGCCTGGCGCTCCTTTCGGTTCATCTTCTTGGAGTAGTCGCGCGGCTCCAGGAAGTGCGCGTGTCCGCCATGCGTGTAGTGCGGCGCACGGATCGTTCCCTGTCGGGCTCGGCCGGTCTTCTTTTGCTTATAGGGCTTCTTGCCGCCGCCCTTGACCTGGGCACGGCCCTTCGTCGCCGATGTGCCTTGCCTTGAATTCGCTTCCTCTGAAACGACAGCGCGGTGAAGGAGAGCGGCGCCGGCCTTGGCGATGGCCTCGCTGACGTCTACCGTCCCAACCTTCTTTCCGTCTTTTCCTCTTACTTCGAGCTTAGCCATCTCTGTTTCCTTATCGCTCCGACTTGTTGATGATCACGAGCGAGCCCGGGGCGCCGGGGATGCTGCCGTCGACGAGGATCAGGTTGCGCTCAACGTCCACGGCGTGGATCTTGAGCCCAAGCTGGGTCATGGTGTCGCCGCCCATTCGACCCGGGCGACGGGTGCCTTTGAAAACGCGCTGAGGACCCGTGGCGCCGCTCGAGAGCGGACGTCGGTGGGTCATGTAGCCGTGCGTCATGTGCTGGCCCTTGAAGTGGTAGCGCTTGACGCCGCCGGCAAACCCTTTGCCCTTGCTGGTTCCGGTGACCGCGACCTTCTCGCCCGCCTCGAAAATGCTGGCGTCGATCGTCTGCCCGAGTTCAAAGCCGTTGGTGTTTTCGACTCGAAACTCGCGCAGGGTCTTCACGTTCTGATCGAGACCGGCCTTCTTCAAGTGGCCAAACTTCGGCCAGGTGAGGTTCTTTTCTCGGTCAGCGCCGAAACCCACCTGGACCGCCGAGTAGCCGTCGGTCTCGGGGGTCTTGATCTGCGTCACAAACACGGGCCCGGCCTGGATGACGGTGACGGGCACCATCTTGCCTTCGTCCGTGTAGACGTGGGTCATTCCAATTTTCGTGCCTAGTAGTCCTGGCAGCATTAAGTTCTCCGAATGTGGTCGTCGGGTCTTCAGGTTGTCGGGTTGTCAGGTTGTCAGGTTGTCAGGTCCAAAAACCTGAACACCCGAACACCTGAAAACCCAGAACCTGGTTTCCTTCCGGTTTTAGCTTCTCCGCCCAGGACGATCTGGTTGCCGTTGCCCCGGAGATCGGGGTCAGCGCCGTCCTCGCTATCGAAGCCGAGCGCTTCGAGCCTTGGCTCAAAGCTTGAAGACTATACCTAACTCTTGATCTCGATATCAACGCCGCTTGGCAGATCGAGGCGCATGAGGGCATCGATGGTCTTGTTCGTGGGCTCGACGATATCGATCAAGCGGTTGTGGGTCCGCAGCTCGAAGTGTTCCATCGACTCCTTGTCGATGGTCGGGCCGCGGTTGACGCAGAAGCGCCGGATATCGGTGGGAAGGGGGATCGGGCCGCGGATTCGGGCGCCGGTGCGGCGTGCGGTCTCGGCGATCTTCTCGGCCGAGATGTCGAGAATGCGGTGGTCATAGGCCCGTAGGCGGATTCTTACTTTCATGCTTCGATGTTTCTCCAGATTGGCGCAGGCTGGAAGCCTGCGCTCCGGGGTGCGGACAAGGCTGTCCGCGCTCCTATTTCCCCGCGAATTCCGGATAGCCGCATGACCAGCCATCCCAACCTCTCAGGGACGGACGATTGTACCACAGGCACATTGGCGCCGCAAAACGGATCCTTGGCTTTCGCGCAGCTTCTGCTCAGCTTTTTTAGGCCCTTTCGGCGGTGCAATGCGATACGGAATGGCCCGGATTCCCGGGAGTACAGGGGCATGTTGATGGGATGGGACGGAACGCGAGACTCCAGTCTCGCATAGGGTCCCCGAGTCTCCAGACTCGGGCTCTGGCCGCACCTTGAATCACCTCGCCGAATCCACTAAGATAGACACATGTCCGAGCCTCGAGGCTGGTACTCGCGCGGATATCTTCCACATATCGACGCGGGCCCGGTGCCCCAATTTATTACCTGGCGACTCAAGGATTCTATCCCGCACGCCCTCTTGCTTAGCTGGGAGGAAGAAATGGGGCGTCTCCCCAAAGAGGAAGCTGCCCGTCAAATGCAATCTCGTATTGAGAGTTACCTCGACGAGGGCCACGGGTCCGCTACCCTCAAGCTTCCAGGAGCCGCCAAGATCGTTCAAGATGCCCTTCTCTACTATCACGAGCTCCATTACACGCTTCACGCGTGGGTGGTGATGCCCACGCACGTTCACGTCCTGATCACCCCGTTTGAAGGCCGCGACTTCCGCGACATTCTCAGGCCTCTGAAGGGATATTGCTCTCGTGAGATCCACAAGCACTACGGCGGCCACGGAGCTTTCTGGCAGAGGGACTTCTTCGATCGGATGATCCGAGATGAGGAGCACTTCGGCAAGATCGTTGCCTACATTGAGTGGAATCCAGTCAAGGCCGGGCTCTGCTCCGATCCCTCCCGCTTCCCCTATTCCTCGGCGAACCCCACGGCGATAGGGCGCGTTTTGGCAAAGTCCGCAGAGAAGCGGTCGGGAAGATGAGCCACAACCCCTGAGCCTTCCGTTCCGAAGTTCTTCAGGGGCTCTGCTCTTGTCTCATCCGCGAATCTGGAGATTCGCGGACCCTATGCGAGACTGGAGTCTCGCGTTCCGAACCAAACGCCGCTTCAGCGGTTCCTTTTACCGACGTTTCGCACTCAATACCGATAATGATCCGGTTTGTATGGGCCGTTGGGGTCCACCGAGATGTAGCTTGCCTGATCTGGACGGAGCTGGGTCAGCTTGGAATCCAGCTTCTTGAGCTGGAGCCGCGCCACCTTCTCGTCCAGGATCTTTGGCAGCACATAGACGCCCGGCGCGTACTCGCCGGCCTTGGTCCAAAGCTCGATCTGCGCCATCACCTGGTTGGTGAAGCTCGAGCTCATCACATAGCTGGGGTGGCCCGTTCCGCAACCGAGGTTGACCAGGCGTCCTTCCGCAAGAAGCGTGATCCGCTTCCCGTCAGGAAACACGATGTGGTCCACCTGCGGCTTGATGTTCTCCCACTTGTAGCCCTTGAGCGAGGCAACGTCGATCTCGCTGTCGAAGTGGCCGATGTTGCAGACGATGGCCTCGTCCTTCATCGCCTTCATGTGCTCGTGCGTGATCACGTGGTAGTTGCCGGTCGCCGTCACGAAGATGTCGGCCTTGCTCGCGGCATCCTCCATCGTCACGACCGGGTAACCCTCCATCGCCGCCTGCAGCGCGCAGATCGGATCGATTTCGGTCACCCAAACCTGGGCGCTCAGAGCACGCAGCGCCTGGGCGCAGCCTTTGCCCACGTCGCCGTAGCCGCAGACCACCGCGATCTTGCCCGCGATCATTACGTCGGTCGCGCGCTTGATGCCGTCCACCAGCGACTCGCGGCATCCGTAAAGGTTGTCGAACTTCGACTTGGTCACCGAGTCGTTGACATTGAAGCAGGGGAACGGAAGCCGTCCCTCCTTCTGAAGCTGATAAAGGCGCTTCACTCCGGTCGTGGTCTCTTCGCTGATGCCCTTGATCGCGGCCTTGATGCGAGAGTAGTAGCCGGGTGAAGAGGCCAGGCGCCTCTTGATCGAAGCGTAGAGCGCGGTTTCTTCCTCGTTCGTGGGGTTCTCCACGACGCCGGGATCCTCTTCGGCTCGGGAACCCAGCAGCACAAGCAAAGTGGCGTCACCGCCGTCGTCGAGAATCATGTTGGGGGTCCCGCCATCGGACCAATCCATGATCCGGTGGGTGTACTCCCAATACTCATCCAGGTTCTCGCCTTTGACGGCAAACACCGGGATGCCCTGGTCTGCAATCGCGGCGGCGGCGTGGTCCTGGGTGCTGTAGATGTTGCAGCTCGCCCAACGCACATCGGCACCGAGCGCCCTCAGGGTCTCGATAAGGACGGCCGTCTGGATCGTCATATGAAGCGAGCCTGCGATGCGCGCGCCCTTGAGCGGCTGCGCCTTGGCGAACTCGTCGCGAATGGCAATGAGTCCGGGCATTTCCTTCTCGGCGATCGCGATCTCTTTGCGGCCCCATTCGGCAAGGCCAAGGTCGGCGACATGAAAGTCGGTCTGAATTGGGTTGTTGACGGTGTGCATGTTGCTCCTT
The DNA here is from genome assembly GCA_016223145.1 of Armatimonadota bacterium. Lineage (NCBI taxonomy): Bacteria > Bacillati > Armatimonadota > Armatimonadota bacterium. The sequence continues at coordinate 98,083 of JACRPN010000013.1, forward strand.
GAATTGTCGGTCCTGGACGTCTTGTTCTTCTCGCTGCCCGAGCGCGAATCGGGAGATTCGCGGACCCTAGGCGAGACTGGAGTCTCGCGTTCCGACTCCCAAAAAAACAAAACGCCCGCAAGACCTTTTCTTGCGAGCGCCGTTGCCTACGAAAAAGCTAACGCTTCTCCCCGCCGAGCCTGGCCCCGAAACCCGGGCTTGCAACGCTCCTCGGCAGTGATGATATTATGACACAAGTCTTGCTGGACCCCAGCAGTTATGCCAGGGTCCAAAGGGTGGCTCCAAGGTCCTAAAGCCCCGCCAAGAACCGCTGGACCTGCTTTCGTTCAGGCCCCTTAAGGCTCAAATAGCGAGATCTCGAAACCGTCGCCTCGCCGCCGTGGGCCCGAATCGCCAAATCAAGCGTCTTGGCCCGCCCATCGTGCAGAAACCGCTTCTTCAGCCGCAGACCCCATAGCGGCGCCGTTCGAAACTCACTTCCAGTGGCGTCGCCTTGCCGGATGCCGTCGGCAAGCCCCGGACCCATGTCGTGGAGCAGAAAGTCTGAATACGGCGCAATCACCTTCGAGGCCAGCGCAGGATGGGCGTCTGGTTTGGTGGTTAAGGATGGAACATGGCAGCGCTCGCACCCAATCGCGCCGAACAGCCGCTTCCCCGCCAGATCGAGGCTGGGAAGCGGAGCGGGCGGCGCGAGGAAGGTCATGAACCGATAGAAGGAGTCGATGTCCGCGCCGATGTCCTCCGGGTCCTGGACCAGGTCTGCGCCCTGTGGAATCGCCTTGCCAGAAGGCTTAATCTCTTCCTGCATGAGGGGATTGGTCACCCCGATCTCGTTGAGATACGCGAAAGAGGCAAACCACTCCAGATCGGAAATCTGCGCCTTCCAGCCGAACCGCCCGATCTCCGTCTGCTGGCTCAACGGGTTGAGCACCCAATTGACCTTTCCCTTCACGCCGTCGTGTTCGGGGCGCGAGGCCAGGTCAAGCAGCGTCTGATCGTCGATCGCCTCGATCAGCCCCAGCCCAAAGAGCTGCGGAGAAGTCCGTCGGCTAACAAAGAGCGCCTCTGCAGGGATCTTCTCGCCGTGGACGGGGTAGTTCTTGATCTTGCGGCCAAGCGACTTCTGCTGCAGGATCGGCCCGCCGAGGTCCGCAAGGTCCGAGTATTCTCCATCGCGAATCCCGCCGATCACGAACACGTCGCTTGCGCTGTTCGCCCCCGCGCCGCCAGGCGCTCCGACGCCGTGGCATTCCCGACAGGAGGTCCCGTTGAACACCGGCCCAAGCCCCTTCTGGACCCCCACATTGAACCCAAATACCCCTGCCGCTGCCCAGAAGAGGAGGTCCTCCTGTCGGTCCAGCCCGGAAACCGGAAAGCCAAGCTTGGGTGCCTTCTGCGCGGATGGAGGCGAGCCCGCACCCAACATCGATACGACGCCGAGCGCCAAACCGGCCCCGGGCACGGTGAACCACTTCATTTCTCTAGGATATCTCCTCCCATCAAAAACAAGAACGCCCGTGGCCTTGGGCCACGGGCGTTCTCAAGAGTGAAGCAGGTGCTTACTCGTAGACCTTCGTGATCGTTCCGGCGCCCACCGTGCGGCCACCCTCGCGAATCGCGAATTTGGAGCCCTGCTCCATGGCGATCGGCTGGATCAGCTCGATCGTCATCGTCACGTTGTCGCCAGGCATGACCATTTCCACACCCGTCGGCAGGTTCAGCGTTCCGGTCACGTCGGTCGTGCGGAAGTAGAACTGTGGGCGGTAGCCCGTGACGAACGGCGTGTGGCGGCCGCCCTCATCTTTCGAGAGGACGTAAACCTCGGAGTCGAACTTCACGTGCGGCTTGATGGAGCCCGGCTTGCAGATGACCATGCCGCGCTCGACCTGGGCTCGATCGACGCCTCGAAGCAGCAGGCCTACGTTGTCGCCGGCCTGGCAGTAGTCGAGGGTCTTTCGGAACATTTCGACGCCGGTGCAGACCGTCTTCTTCGTCTCCGGGTGGAGGCCGACAAGCTCGACTTCTTCCATCGACTTGAGTTGGCCGCGCTCGACACGGCCCGTCGCAACGGTGCCGCGGCCGGTGATGGTGAACACGTCTTCGACGGCCATCAGGAACGGCTTCTCGGTGTCGCGCGTCGGCTCGGGGATGAACGCGTCAACGGCATCCATCAGGTCGAGGATTGACTTGATGTCGGTGTTCTCCAGGTCGACCTTGCCACCTTCGACCAGGTCCAGCGCCTTGCGGGCGGAACCCTTGATGATCGGGGTGTTGTCGCCGTCAAAACCGAACTTGCTCAACAGCTCTCGAAGCTCCATGTCGACGAGCTCGATCAGTTCGGGATCATCCACGAGGTCAACCTTGTTCAAGTACACGACCATGCTGGGAACGCCGACCTGACGGGCGAGCAGGATGTGCTCGCGGGTCTGCGCCATAGCGCCGTCGTTCGCTGCCACGACCAGGATCGCGCCGTCCATCTGGGCAGCGCCCGTGATCATGTTCTTGATATAGTCCGCGTGGCCAGGGCAGTCGACGTGGGCATAGTGCCGCTTATCCGTCTCGTATTCCTGGTGCGAGATGTTGATGGTGATGCCCCTCGCTTTTTCTTCGGGGGCGGAGTCGATTTCGTCGTACTTTCGAGCCTGGGCGAGACCCTTGGTCTGAAGCACTCCCGTAATCGCTGCTGTGAGCGTGGTCTTGCCGTGGTCGACGTGGCCGATGGTGCCGATGTTGACGTGCGGCTTCTTTCGTTCGAATTTCTGTCTTGCCATGTATCTGGGTGGATCCTTTTAGATTCAAACTCCCGCCACCCGGGTTTACGGGGAGAGCCTGACAAGCCGGTATTGTACCGCCAACGCCAATCAGGCTGCAATATGGGGAGGGTTTGGAGGTTGGAAGGATGGTAGGTCCGTGGTGCCTGGGCCGAGGTCCGAGGTTTCAGGACGGGGTTCACCTCGCCCCATCGGAGAGAGGCCGGCAAGCGAAGCGACGCGAACCGGGTGAGGGGATGGGATCGCGATGTGCAATGGCGAACGGCTGACCACCTCGCCCCAGCGGGTAGAGGTGGTATTCCCAACCTACAGACCTACAAACTTGCCGACCTGCGAACCTGCTATCTCCCGCCCTGGGCCTTCGCTATCACTTCGGTGGCGATGTTGTTCGGCACCTCTTCGTAGTGCGAAGGCGTGACGTTCGGCGTCGCACGGCCCTGGGTGAGCGAGCGCAGCGTCGTCACGTAGCCAAACATCTCGGAGAGGGGCACATGCGCGTTCACGATCGACGTGCCGCCCATGGCATTCTCCATGCCCTCGATGCGGCCCCGGCGGCTGTTCAGGTCGCCCACAACGTCCCCCACGTTGCCTTCCGGCGTCGTGACTTCGACGTGCATGATCGGCTCCTTGAGCACGGGGTTAGCCTTTTTCATGGCTTCCTTGAAGCCGATGACGCCCGCCTGCTTGAAGGCGTTTTCGTTCGAGTCCACCTCGTGGTAGCTGCCGTCCACGACCATCACCTTGACATCCACGACGGGGTAGCCCGCCACGATGCCCGAGGTCATGGCCTCGCGAACGCCCTTTTCGATCGCGGGGATGTATTCCTTCGGAATCGCGCCGCCAACGACCTTGTTCTCAAAAATGAATCCCGATCCGGGCGGAAGCGGCTCGATCTCTAGCCAACAGTGGCCATACTGGCCCGAACCACCCGTCTGACGGACAAAGCGCCCTTCGGCCTTGGCCTTGATGCGGCAGGTTTCGCGATAGGCGACCTGCGGTTTGCCTTGGTTGGCCTGAACCCCGAACTCCCGGTTCAGACGGTCCACGATAATTTCGAGGTGAAGCTCGCCCATGCCCGAGATGATCGTCTGGCCGCTCTCCGCGTCGGTGAACATGCGGAAGGTCGGATCTTCCTGCGCGAGTCGGATCAGCGAGGTCGCCAGCTTCTCCTGGTCGGCCTTGCTCTTTGGCTCGATGGCAATCTGGATGACCGGTTCCGGGAAGCGGATACTCTCAAGAGCGATCGGCTTCTTTTCGTCACAGATCGTATGTCCGGTGTTGATGTCGTTCAGACCGATCACGCCGACGATTTCTCCCGCGTACACCTCGTTAAGGTCGGTGCGGTCGTTGGCGTGCATTTCGAGAATTCGGCCGACGCGCTCGGTTCGAGTTCGGAATTCGTTGGTCTGAGGATCGCGATAGCAAACCGTGACCGATGAGCCCTTGCGGAGCATGCCCGAATAGACACGGAGATAGGTCAAGCGGCCGACATATTTGTCGGACATGATCTTGAAAGCGAGCGCGGAGAACGGCTCGGTGTCGTCCGGATTGCGCTCAAGCGGCGCTTCAGTGTCGGGATCGACACCCTTGACCGCGCCCACATCGAGCGGAGACGGAAGGAAGTCGACGACCGCGTCGACCATCGCCTGCACGCCCTTGTTCTTGAAGCTGGAACCCGAGAGGATCGGCACGATCTTGTTACCCACCGTGCCGACACGGATGGCGGCGCGAAGGTCGGCTTCGCTGATGTCGTCGCCCTCGAGGAAGCGCTCCATGATCGAATCGTCGTAATCGGAGATGGCTTCGATCATTTTCTCGCGCCACTTGGCGGCGGTCTCGAGCATGTCTGCAGGGCAGTCCACAACTTCAAATTGCTTTCCGTCGTCGGACTTGTAGATCGTGGCCTTCATCGTGATAAGGTCCACATAGCCCTTGTACTGGCTCTCCGCGCCGATGGGAATCTGAATGGGCGCGGCGTTCGTGCCGAGCCGCTGCAGGATCTTCTCTACGACCGCGAAGAAGTCCGCGCCAAGGCGGTCCATCTTGTTGACATAGATGATTCGCGGGACGCCGTACTTGTTGGCCTGACGCCAAACCGTTTCGCTTTGGGGCTGCACGCCGCCAACAGCGCAAAACACGGCCACACAACCATCGAGCACGCGCAAGGAGCGCTCGACCTCGACCGTGAAGTCCACGTGGCCAGGGGTGTCGATGATATTGATCTTGTGCTCGGGCTTGTCATCATGGGAACCCGACCAGAAGCAGCTTGTCGCAGCCGAGGTGATGGTGATGCCGCGCTCCTGCTCTTGGACCATCCAGTCCATGGTCGCCGCGCCCTCGTGCACTTCGCCCATCTTGTGCGACTTGCCCGTGTAGTAAAGGATGCGCTCCGTGGTGGTCGTCTTGCCGGCGTCGATATGCGCGGCAATGCCGATGTTACGGACGAGTTCGAGAGGGTGCGTGCGTGGCATGGGTTTCCTTAGATTCAGTTTCTGTTGTTCTTGTTTCCCAGGGACGGCCCTGTCCACTGGGTACTCCATTCGTTCGGTGTTTTGTCGCTGATCGTTGTTTGTTCTATTAGCAGGAAGTGAGCAATACCATTGGGAGGCGGCCTGGCAACAAAAAACCCCGTCGCTCAATGCGGCAGGGCCAAGCGGTTCGATTCGCTTATGCCTTTGCCGAGGTGTTGGCCTCCTTCATGGTCTTGCTCCGAATGGCCGCCTGTGCGGCCCTTCATGTCCATTATGGGCAACTTGGGCCGGAAAACTCAAGGTTTCCCAGCCCAGAATCCACGACTAGAAGCGATAGTGCGCGAACGCCTTGTTGGCGTCGGCCATTCGGTGCGTGTCCTCACGCTTTTTCACGGAGGAGCCCGTGCCGTTCGCGGCATCGAGCAGTTCGGCAGAAAGCTTGTCCTTCATCGTCTTGCCGGAACGCTTGCGAGCGGCTTCGACGATCCATCGGAAGGCGAGGCTGCGCTTGCGCTCGGGGCGAACGTCCATCGGGACCTGGTAGGTCTGGCCGCCAACGCGCCGGGGGCGCACTTCGACGCCGGGCATCACATTCTGAACGGCCTTCTCGAATACCTGGATGCCGGGGTTGCCGGTCTTCTCTTCCAGCTCAGAAAGCGCTCCGTAGAAGATCTTCTCGGCGGTGACTTTCTTGCCATCGAGCATCATGCGGTTGATGAACCGCTGGGCAAGCTCCGAACCGTAGACGGGATCGGGAAGGATTCGACGTTTGGGGACAGCACCTTTTCTTGGCATTTCCTATAAGCTCCTTACTTCGCCGCCGCCTTCGGACGCTTGGCGCCGTACTTGCTGCGCCCCTGCATCCGGTTCGAGGTTCCCGAGGTCTGCTGCGTGCCGCGGACGATGTGGTAGCGCACGCCGGGCAGGTCTTTTACACGGCCGCCGCGAACGAGCACGACCGAGTGCTCTTGCAGGTTGTGGCCAATGCCGGGAATATAGGCGGTGACTTCGATGCCGTTGGTAAGGCGGACACGGGCCACTTTGCGCAGCGCCGAGTTCGGCTTCTTGGGGGTCATGGTTCGGACGATCGTGCAAACGCCCCTCTTGAACGGGTTCCCTTTGAGCGCGGGCGACTTCGACTTGACTCGCGGAATCGACCGGCCCTTTCTTACCAATTGATTGACTGTCGGCATACTGTTTCCAAATTCTCCATTGTTTGTGTCCGACATGTCTGACTCGTCTGACCTGTCCGACTCTGGCTCCCCATCAAAAAAGCCCCTTCGATCTCTCGACAGGGGCCCGTGCCTTCTGGTTCTTCGTCTGCTTGTCGCTCGCTTCAGAATCCGTCTCGGCGCTCGGGAGCCTCCACACAAGGGATATTGGCCCAAAAGGCAACAGCCTCAAAGACCAAGGTGGATTATGGACAGGTGGCACGAAGCTTGTCAAGGGGCTGAAGACGCGAAGGGCGATGAGCGATGCGCGATGAGTCGCTTCAGGTCGACCGGGTTGATGGGAGCAGGCTTCGATAGGATCGCCGCGACAGGGCTGACACTCCTCGATCGCCCGTCGCCCATCGCAGATCGCATCTCCAAGTACAATCACCCTTCCCATGTCCGAAGAGTCCATTCGCGATATTCGACTTGCCAAGCTCGCCAAGATGCGCGAGTTGGGGCACGACCCCTATGCGGTCGAGCGATTCGAGACCACCGCAAGCGCCTCGGACCTTCTGGCAAACTACGATTTCGGCCCCACCCCCGCCGAACGCGCCGAAAGCCAGACCCCAGACCCCAAACTCCCTACCCGCGTCTCTTTCGCCGGCCGCGTCACCAGCTACCGCCTCATGGGCAAGGCCGGATTTGCCCATCTTTCTGACGGAGACGGCAAGATCCAAGCCTACTTTCGACGGGACGACCTCCAGATGAGCGGTGAGATCGCGCAGGGTTGGGAGCTCTTTAACCTGCTCGACATCGGCGACCACGTCGGCGTCTCCGGGGAACTCTTCATCACCAAGACCGGTGAAAAGAGCATCCACGTCAGGCACATCACGCCGCTTTCGAAGTGCCTCCACACGCTCCCTCTTGGCAAGGTTCTGGAGGAGAAGGACGACGCCGGCAACGTGACCTCCCGCAAGACCTGGTATGAGCTCGAAGACGTCGAAATCCGCTATCGCCATCGCCATCTGGACCTCATCGCCCGACCCGAGGAACGCGAGAAGCTGGTGCAGCGAAGCAAGATCGTCGCTGCGACCCGGCGTTTCTTTGAAAACTGGGGCTACATCGAGGTCGAAACCCCGATGCTCCAGTTCGTCGCGGGCGGCGCGGCGGCACGGCCGTTTCTGACCCACTACAACGCCTACGACGTGGACGTCAAGCTCCGCATCAGCCTGGAGCTTTATCTGAAGCGGCTGATCTGCGGCGACCTGCCGAAGGTCTATGAGATCGGGCGCGTGTTCCGGAATGAGGGCGTCAGCAACCGCCACAACCCTGAGTTCACGCTGCTGGAATGGTACGAGGCCTACGCCAACCTGGAAGACATGATGGCGATGGTGGAGGGGCTGTTCAGAAGCGTGGCGGAGGAGGTGTTTGGGAGCACTTCTGTCTCTCTCAAGTCCGACAGGTCGGACGCGTCAGACCAGTCCGACCGGTCAGACGAGCCCAAGACCCAAATCAACTTCTCTCAGCCCTGGGCTCGCCTCGACCTTCTTTCCGGCATCCAGCAGTACTCCGGCATCGAGCCCGGCGAGCTTGCTGAGTTTGAGTCGGCCAAGGCTGCCATGGCGCGGGTCGGCCTGCCCACCGCCAAAGAGGACTCCCTCGGCGGCATTATCGAGAAACTCCTCGAACACTTCGTCGAGCCGAACCTCATCCAGCCGACCTTCATCATCAACTACCCGATCGAGACTTCCCCGCTCGCCAAGAAGGTGCCCGGCAACCCGCGCCTCACCCGCCGCTTCGAGGGCTATATTCGGGGCCGTGAGGTCTGCAACGCCTTCTCCGAGATCAACGACCCCATCGATCAGCGCGAGCGCTTTGAAGAGCAGGTCAAGGCGGCCGCGAAGGGCGCCGACGAGACCCACCCGATGGATGAAGAATTCCTTTACGCTCTCGAGTGCGGCATGCCTCCGGCGGGCGGCTGCGGCATCGGCATCGACCGGCTGGCGATGATCTTAACCGGCGCGGAAAACCTCCGAGAGATCATTCTCTTCCCCACCATGAAGCCGGAGGCCCCTCCTGAGGCGTCATCCTAGTATAAGAGAACACGCCATGACCAAGATTCGAGCTTACGTCTTTCTCGCGCTGGCCGCCATCCTGGCGATCTTTGCCTTCACCTCGGGCGATTGGCTCCTGATGGGCCCCGGCGTGGCCATCGCCGCGATCATCGGAGTCGTGATGCTCTTCATGAAAGAGCCCGTCAAGAAGGAAAAGGTCATCAAGGCCGAGGACACCTACAAGCGCAAGACCATCGAGCTGTAGGCGGGACGGAGCGCAGGCATCCTCGCCTGGCCCCTGGGAAAGCAAGGGTCCGAGAGGCAGAGAAAACGACCCCTCACTCTACCATCGCCCCAAGACGAGGAGGGCGCGTAGCCCCTCCCTTGTCCCGATGATCGGGATGAGGGAGGGGATGGGGAGGGAGACTCCGGGGAGCCAGGGATAGCTCCCTAAGCCCTCTACTTCCTAATCACCGAAAACACCTCATAGCTGTATTCCAAGTCCAGCTTTCCGCCGGAAGGCACGCTGATCTTCCACTCCACTACATTCGAGGCATTGGGATCACCTGGGTTCACCGATGTGTATTCGATCGCGCCGCCGTTCTTCACCTCCAGCACCTTGCCGTTCACTTGGCGCCGAACCTTCACGTCTGCCGCCTCGGCACGGAAGTTCTCCAGCGTGAGCGTGCCCTTGAGCGTGATCGGAAGGAACTGCGTCTCCCCGATCTTCACCACTTCGCCCCGCCTCACCTCGACTTCCTGCTTCTTGACCCGTAGCCCGATTCCCGCCGCGAGCCGCAGTTCCCCCGAACCACCCGCAGGCGTGTACTTTATCTGCTGCTGGCCGACCGGGCGCTGATCCTCGACCACAAACACCGGCCCCGTCGTTAGGGGTTGTTTGGAGGTGTTTTTGATGTTGAGCAGATAGTAAAGCTCGTCGGTGTCGGCGTTCCATTCGAACGAGGAGGTCACCGGCACGGTGACCTCGAAGATCGAAGCCATCGCTCGATCGCCAGGCCTGAGCCTCAGTTTGGGCTTAGTGTAATAGTGGAGTTCTCCGGATTCCGCCGCGGGCAACGCGCCGCCCGCCTCGAAGTCCTCGCCGGCATTCCCGCCAAAGCCTCCTCCGCCCCTTCCGGCGGGCGCGGGCCGGTTGGATTGGGAATCACGCCCTTGGCCGAGACCCCCTCCAGGGCCTCCCAGTCCGCCAGAGGCGAGTCCCGGCATCATTCCGATAAGGAAGCTGTCAAGCTGGCCACGGTTGGCTATCAGCGGCGCCCCGACCACAAAGACGACGTCGGTGTTTTTCAGGTCCTCATCGAGGTTCAAGAGCGTTCCGCGCAGAGTCAGGCGCCCCTGCTTGCCGGGCTGCAGCTCCAGCAGGTAGCTCGGCTCCCACCGGATGCCCTCTTGGATGTAGGCCATCCCGATGCCCGCGACCCCGTTTGGCTTGGCGGTCGTCAGCTTGACCCGCACCGGGTAACCCACCAAAGTAATCGTCTCCACCTTGGCGTATTCCAGCGCAATGTAGTTCTTCTGGGCGTCCTTGAGCAGCATCATGGTGGGAAGGAGGCTGGAAAGCTCTCCCTGCACGGTCCGCCCTTCCGTTGCAATGGAGAGCGGCAAACCGACCTTGTCCTTTAGGAGGGCGCTGATCTCGGCCTTGTCCTTGAATTCGAGTTGGTTGTCGTTGGTCATCACGACCGTGTCGACTCGGTCGTCTTTGGCCGTCGGATACATCCACAGCGTGCCTCGGATGGCACGAGGGACAAGGTTGGTGGTAGCCCAGCCGTCTTCTAGTTGGGCCTTCCCCTCACGGACGTAGAACCCGAAACCCTCCTTGAAAACCACAAGGGTCTTGAGCTCGGTACTGAAGGCGAGGCCGTTCTTCGGCTGGTCCTGGACAAAGATGGGGGCGACGGCAAGCGCCGCAAGCACGGAAAGCATGGTGTTTCCCTCCTGATTCGAGAGTTCAGACGAATCAGAGAGCCCTGGGGTTGGTGTGGAATCTGGACAAAGGTCGGAACGGAAACGGCAAACGGGGGCAAACGCCAACAAACATAAAGGAAGGCGGCGCCGGCTGTTGCCGGCGCCGCCTTCCGAGCTCCAAAGAGGACTACTCCTTCTCGGCGCCTTCTCCTTCTTCTTCGGCCTCGACCACGATCCCGGTCTCGCCCAGATCATCCAGGTCGTCGAGGTCCTCCATGGCCATCTCAGCCAGGGTCGGGAAGCCCAACGCCTCGTCGCCGAGGCCCAGTTCGCCGTCTTCAGCCTCAACAAGAGCCGTCAGCGACTGCTGAGCCCATGCCGGCCCGCGCTCGATGTCGATCGCCACCGAGCGGTATTGCGGCACGCCTGTACCGGCCGGGATGAGCCGTCCGATGATGACGTTCTCTTTGAGGCCGATCAGATGGTCCTTCTTTCCGCGCACCGCGGCTTCCGTCAGAACGCGGGTCGTCTTCTGGAACGAGGCCGCGCTGAGGAACGACTCGGTGGCCAACGAAGCCTCGGTGATGCCAAGCAGGATCCACTCGGCGGTCGCTTCCTTCGGATCGCGCTCCACGCTTTCGCTGCTGATCGGGTCGATGTACTTGACCTTCTTGCCTTCCTGGATTGCCTTGCGAACCTTGGCGTTTTCACGGCTGAAGGTGAAGCGGTCCACGATCTGGCCAGGCAGGAACGGCGCATCGCCCGGTTCTTTGATGCGGCGTTTGCGCAGCATCTGTCGGATGATGACCTCGACGTGCTTGGTGTTGATGTCGACGCCCTGGGCCTTATAGACCGACTGCAGGTTCTCGACGAAGTAGTCGTAGACCGCGGCCGAGCCGGCAAGCTCCAGAATCTCGTGCGGATCGCGCGGGCCCTCGGTCAGCGGGTCGCCCTTGATGACCTTGGAGCCGACCTTGACCGGCAGGTTGCCGAGAGGCGGGACCAGGATCGGGTAGTAAACCGCAACCTCTTCGACGCCATGCTTTCGCAGAGCTGTCAAAGTCGCCGCCGTCATCTTCTGCCCTGTCAGGCGGTCGAGCGCGGTATCGTAGTCGCCGCTCTTCTGCCAGGCCTGAACGTCGCTCACATAAGCGTCCTTCATTGGGCTCGCAGTGGAGACGACTGAGTCCACGATGACCCAGCGTCCGAACTGCGTTTCCTTGATCGTTCGAACAGTACCGGTCACGGGGCAGATGATCGCCTTTCCACGAGGCTGGCGCCGCGCTTCGAAGATTTCTTCGACGCGGACGATACCGCTGGATTCACCCGTCCAGGCGTAGAAGAAGATCTTCCTCGACCGCTCCCACATCTTGCGGGATTCGGTGTCCATCTTGTCCAAGAGCTTCTGGGCCGCCTTGGTTTGGCGCTCAGTCTTCTTCTTGGCCTTGGGATCTTCTTCGTTGATCGTCAGCATGTCCTTTTGGAACAGGCCCTTGACGACGGCTTCCTGCGATTCGAGCAGCTTCGTTGGGTCGAGGTTCTTGGCTTCGGTGTCCGTGGCTGCTTCAAGGTCGGCCATGAACTGGCGGATGAACTTACCCGTCTTGTACTGGCTGGTTCGAGCGATGGTTGCCGAACCCGCGACGCCTCCCGTATGGAAGGTACGCATCGTGAGCTGCGTTCCAGGCTCACCGATGGACTGCGCGGCAATGATTCCGACGGCCACGCCCACCTCGACCGGTTTGCCTGTCGAGAGGTCCACGCCGTAGCACTTGGAGCAGATACCCTGATCCAGCTCGCAGGTTAGCGGACTGCGAAGCTGCACGCAGAGCTGGCCGTGCTCGTTCACGTCGAACCCGCAACCGATGTACTGCTTGGCGACGGCATCGCGCTCTTCATCGGTCTCGCAAGCATCGCTCGCGCTCACGAACTTGTTCTCGATGGCGGTGATGTGCTTAGCTTGGTCCTTTGTGATGATCGAATCGAACTGCACGAAGACTTCGCCCGTGTCCGGGTCGGTGAGCGTGCAAAGCGCGACGCGGCCGTGGCAGCGCTCGCCGACATGCTCGATCACTTCGCCTTCATCGAGGATGCGATGAACGAGGATTCCTTCACCTGTACCGCAATCCAGGGCCTTGATGATCACGTCTTGTGAGACGTCGACCAATCGACGGGTGAGATAGCCCGCGTCTGCCGTTCGAAGAGCGGTGTCGGCAAGACCCTTTCGGGCGCCGTGCGTGGTCACGAAGTACTCGAGCATGTTCAGGCCCTTCTGGAACGAGTTCCGGACGGGCAGCTCATAGATAACTTCGTTGAACTGGTTGAACATCAGGCCGCGCATACCGGCAAGCTGCGAAAGCTGCTTGACCGAGCCGCGAGCGCCGGACACCGTGATGATCGACAGGGGGTTCGTCTGCCGCATACCGGCGACAATCTCCTTACCGATCTCGTCGTAGGTGTCCGCCCACAGCTTGATGAGGCTCTGCTGCATTTCGTTGAACGCGAGCATGCCCCGTCGGTACTGGGTAAGGATGGTCTGCGACTTGTCGTCCGCTTCGTTCAGGATCTCTTCGCGGCGCTTGGGAGGGTCCATGTCGGTGACCGCGATCGAAAGGCCATATTTGGTGGCCCAGCGGAAGCCGAGGTCCTTCATGTCGTCCAGCAGCTTGATCGTCCCGCCGAGCCCGCACCGCTTGTGGCAGAGCACGATGCACTCGGAGATGTTCTTCTTGTTTAGGGAATAGTCAAGCATCGCGTCGGAGTGCTTGAGCGGGTACGGCAGCACGTCGTTGAAGTAGAGCCGTCCCGGTGTGGTGACCGCGATAATGTCCTCAAATTCTTGAGGCAGCGGCTGAAGCTCTTTTCGCTCCTCGCCCTCTTCGTCCTCGATCGTCGCGTAGCGATACTCGACGCCCGTAACCGGGTCGCGATAGTCCACCTCGCCGTCGGGCGAGAAGACGGGCCGCCGGATGCGAACCTTGACCGGATCGTTGAGGCCGATGCGCTCCTCGACGTTCGGCGTTTCGATGTGGAACGCCACTTCGATCGGGTCGCGATAGGCGCGGTTGCCGGGGTTGTTCTCCGGGTCCTTCGCGTGCGCCTCTTCGCGAGCCATGAACTTCTCCATCGACTCGGTGTTGAGGTACGTGAGCGCAAACGCGCCGAGCACGATGTCCTGAATCGGCGAGAGGATCGGGCGGCCGTCTGCCGGCGAGAAGAGGTTCTGCGTACTGAGCATCAGCACGCGGGCCTCCGACTGCGCTTGAAGCGACAACGGCACGTGAACGGCCATCTGGTCGCCATCGAAGTCCGCGTTGTACGCGTGGCAGACCAGCGGGTGAATCTGGATCGCTTTGCCGTCCACGAGGATCGGCTCGAACGCCTGGATACCCAACCGGTGCAGCGTGGGCGCGCGGTTCAGAAGAACCGGATGCTCCTTGATGACCTCTTCCAGGCCGTCCCAAACCGCCGGGTGCATGCGGTCGATCATGCGCTTGGCCGTCTTGATGTTCTGCGTGATCTTCTTTTCGACCAGCGTCTTCATCACGAACGGCTTGAACAGCTCGAGCGCCATCTCCTTGGGCAGGCCGCACTGGTGCAGCTTGAGGTGCGGGCCGACCACGATGACCGAACGGCCGGAGTAGTCCACGCGCTTTCCGAGCAGGTTCTTTCGGAAACGGCCCTCCTTACCCTTCAGCATGTCGCTGAGCGACTTGAGTGGGCGAGAATTCGAACCCACCACCGGGCGAGCTCGGCGTCCGTTGTCCACCAGGGCGTCCACGGCTTCCTGCAGGAGGCGCTTTTCGTGGTTGATGATGGATTCCGGCGCGTGGATCTCCATGATCTTCTTCAGCCGGTTGTTGCGGTTGATGATGCGGCGGTAGAGATCGTTCAGGTCGGAGGTCGCAAAGCGGCCGCCGTCGAGCTGCACCATGGGCCGCAGCTCGGGGCTGATGACCGGGACAACGTCCAGGATCATCCACTCGGGGCGGCTCTTGGAGTTGATGAGCGCCTCGACCACTTCCAAGCGCTTGATCGCGCGGGCGCGGCGCTGGCTGGTGGTGACGATGATTTCCTGGCGCAAGCTGCGGGCCATCGTGTCGAGGTCCACTCGGCCGAGAAGCTCCTTCACGGCTTCGGCGCCGATGTTGGCGCGAAGCATCGAACGAAGGTCCACGTTTAGCCGGTGACCCACCGCGTCCAGCATCTTGCTGACGGCGCGATACTTGTCCTCGTCGATGAGCTGGTTCTGTTCGAGCTTGCCGAGGATGTCCACGGCCAGATCAAGGTCCTTCAGCCGGTCGTCGGCGTCGCGGTATTCGGCGCGGATGCGGTCGTTGATGGCCTTGGAGCGTTCGCGGACCGACTGGTCGTCGTATTCGTCCTGGTTGCCGTCGAGCTCATCGGAGAAGCGGTCGAAGCTCTCCTCTTCCAGCTCGCGCATCTGGCCCATGATGTTGGCCTTCTCGTGCTCGACGCACTCGCGGATGCTGGGCAGAAGCTCGGCGATCTTGTCGGCTTCGATGTCAATGATGATGAAGCTGGCAAAGTAGATGACCTTTTCGAGCAGCCTGGGCGAGATGTCCAGGATCAGCGCGAGGGGCGAGGGCACGCCCTTCAGGTACCAGATGTGGCAGACCGGCGCGGCGAGCTCGATGATGCCCATGCGCTCGCGGCGGACGCGGCTCTTGGTGACCTCGACGCCGCAGCGCTCGCAGATGATGCCGGCGTATTTGACCTTCTTGTACCGGCCGCAGGAGCACTCGTAGTCCTTGACGGGCCCGAAGATGCGCTCGCAAAAAAGGCCGTCGCGCTCGGGCTTGAAGGTCCGGTAGTTGATGGTCTCCGGCTTCTTGACCTCGTGGTGGACGCCGTTGCGGAGCGACCAGCCGCGGATGTCCACGGGCGAGGCCATACCGATGCGGATTTTGTCAAATTGGCTAACGTCTGCCATGCGCGCTTACTTTCTCCTAAACCTTCGCGAAACAGTTGACTCGGAATCTCCGGCACAGCCCTGTGCCGGAGTCAAACTCAGTTGAAGAACCCGACACTGCGGGCGAGGCGGACGTCTTCCCCGCTGCCCAGCTCATCCAGATCCTTGAGCGGTAGCTCCTTGTTCGCCTTGTCCTCGACCGTGACCTTGAGGCACAACGACCGAAGCTCGTTCACCAGAATCTTGAAGGACTCCGGAATGCCGGGCTCCTGGATGCTTTCGCCCTTGACGATGCTCTCGTAAGCCTTCACGCGGCCCATCACGTCGTCCGACTTGATGGTCAGAAGCTCCTGGAGCGTGTACGCAGCGCCATAAGCCTCCAGCGCCCACACCTCCATTTCTCCGAAGCGCTGGCCGCCGAACTGCGCCTTTCCACCGAGCGGCTGCTGGGTGACGAGCGAGTATGGGCCGATGCTCCTGGCGTGGATCTTCTCTTCCGCAAGGTGCTCCAGCTTGAGCATATAGATGATGCCCACCGTAATCGGGTTCGGCATCACGTCTCCCGTCATTCCGTCGCGAAGCAGCGACTTACAGGAGGCGGGGTCGATGCCGGCGCGCCGGAACGCGTTGTGCTCGATCCTGTCGCGGATCGTGGCATACACTTCCTTGCCCGCCTTGTGCGGCTTGCCCGGAGCCTTGGGCGCGGGGGCCTCTTCACCTTCCTCGCCGATGAACTCGGCATCCTCGGAGACGAACTCCTCGGGGTCCACGGCAAGCAGTTCTTCGACGCTCTTGACCGCAGGACCGGACAGGATGCGCGAGACGCGCTCCAAGCCTTCTTCGTCAAGCGTGTGGAGCTGAGCCTGAATCCGCTCGAACATCGTGTCGATGGCGTCGTCCTTCTGGAACTGTACGCCGAGCCTCAGTTCGCGATTCACGTAGTTGGCCAGCACTTCATGGCGCATCGTCTGCGCCAGGCGATCCATCTCGACGAGAACTTCCTGCTCCGAAGCGCCCTCGAACGCCGGGCAGCGATAGCGCAGGCCGAGCAGCTTGCCGACATAGCCGAGGTGCGTCTCCAGAATCTGGCCGATGTTCATTCGGCTCGGAACGCCGAGCGGGTTCAAGATGATGTCCACCGGCGAGCCGTCCATCAGGAACGGCATATCCTCTTCCGGCACCACCCGCGAGATGACGCCCTTGTTGCCGTGGCGTCCCGCCATCTTGTCGCCGACCATCAGCTTGCGCTTCTGGGCGATGTAGACCTGGACGGTCATGTTCGTGCCGGCCGGCAGCTCGTCGCCGGGAAGCTGGTTCAGAGACTCATCGCAGCGATCGCAGAAAAGCCGATCGCGCTTTTTGGATTCCTTGTAAACGTGGCCACATCCGTTGCACTGGTACTTGTAGCGGCTGAAGACCTTTACGTCCACAACCGTTCCCTTTTCACCGTGCGGCAGCCTGAGCGATACGTCGCGGGTCTCTTCGGCCTTTTTGCCGAAGATCGCGATGATCAGCCGCTCTTCGGCGGTCATCTCGACCTGGCCCTTGGGCGCGACCTTTCCGACCAGGATGTCCTCCGGCCGAACCTCCGCGCCGACGCGCACGATGCCGTTCTCGTCGAGGTCCTTCAGGGCCTCTTCGCCGACGTTCGGGATGTCGCGGGTGATTTCTTCCGGTCCAAGCTTGGTGTCGACCGCCTCAGTCTCGTGGCGCTCGATGTGGATCGAGGTGAACACGTCGTCCTTCACCAGCCTCTCGCTGATGATGATCGCGTCTTCATAGTTGTAGCCGCCCCACGGCACGAAGGCAACGAGCACGTTCTTTCCAAGCGCAAGCTCGGATTGGTCCGTGCAAGGACCGTCCGCAAGCGGGTCGCCGGCGAGCACGTGCTGGCCAAGCTCCACAACGGGACGCTGCGTAAAGCAGGTCGACTTGTTCGACTGGAGCATGTGGATCAGCGGATACTTGTCCAGTTCTCCGGTCACCCGGCGAATCCTGATCTCGAGCGCGGTCACCATCTCGACGATTCCCGACTGGTGCGCCACAACCGCTGCGCCCGAGTCCACGGCCGCCGTGCGCTCATAGCCCGTGCAGACATAGGGCCGCTCGGCTCGAAGACAGGGGACCGCCTGACGCTGCATGTTCGCGCCCATCAGAGCACGGTTCGCGTCGTCGTTCTCAAGGAACGGGATGAGCGCCGTCGCCACTGAGACGATCTGCACCGGAGATACGTCCATCAAGCCGACTCGCTCCAGAGGAACGATCGGGTAGCTGGCGCCCGAATACTCCGCGCCGGCGCATCGAACCTGAAGCGTTGTTGCCAGGATCTTCTTGTTCTCGTCCGTGCGGGTGTCTGCCGGGGCGATCAGCATGCCCTCGTCTTCCTGAGCCGTCAGGTACACGATCTCCTCGGTTACGACGCCCTTCACCACGCGGCGGTAGGGGGTCATGATGAACCCGAACTCATCGACGCGGGCATGCGCCGTAAGCTGCGAGATCAGGCCGATGTTCGGTCCTTCTGGCGTTTCAATCGGGCAGATGCGACCGTAGTGCGAACGGTGGACGTCGCGAACTTCCAGCTTGGCGCTGGTTCGCTGGAGACCACCCGGTCCGAGCGAGGACAAACGACGCTTGTTCGTCAGCTCGCTGAGCGGGTTCGTCTGGTCCATGAACGTGCTGAGCTGGTTGCTGCTGAAGAAGCTCTTGATGGCGGCGCTGACCGGCTTGACCGAAAGGATGATTCCGGGAAGGAGGTTCTCCTGGTCGGTCGAGGTCATACGCTCTCGGGCGACCTTTTCCATGCGCACGAACCCAAGGCGAAGCTGGCTCTGCAGCAGCTCTCCGATGGAGCGCACGCGCTTGTTCTTCAGGTCGTCGATGTCGTCCCTTTCTGCCTCGCGCTTGACGTACGTTTCCATCTTGAGAAGGATTCCGCAGAGGTCTTCGGAGGTCAGGCAGCGACGGTCGAGCGGGATGTCCACGCCGAGCCGGTTATTGAGGAACCGCCGGCCGACCTTGCCCAGGTCGTAGCGCTTGACATCGAAGAAGAGGCCGTAGATGAGCTGCCGGGCAGCTTCCTCGTTTGCGGCTTCACCGGGGCGGAGCCGCTTGTAGATGTCAAGAACGGCTTCCTTCCAGTTGGAGGTGGGGTCCTGGTCGAGCGTGGCTTCCACCACGTCCGGCAGCGAAAGAACGGTCATCGTATCGAGTTCGAAAGACTCGATCAGCTTCGCGGTTTCGGGTTCGATGCGCTGAAGTCGCTTGAGCAACAGCTTGCCGTCCGGGCCCGAGAAATCTGCCGGCACACGCTTGCCGGTGATGTCTGCGGCCGTCGGCTTTTCGAGCTTGACCTCTCGGCCAAATACGAGCACGAGGTCGTCGTTCGAGCCCACAGGCGTGTCGCAAACCACCTTGGCGGTGCGCAGTTCTTCAGGGAGGCCATCAATGACGGCTTGGGTAAGGAAAGTCCCCACGTCAAGCAGCACTTCGCCGGTATCCGGATCGGCCAAAGGCTCGGCGAGTCGGCGGTGGATCGCGTTCGGCAGGGGGAGCCCCACGCGGACGCGGCCTTTCTCGAAGGCGCCAAGTGCCTTGATAAGCTGGGTGAGCGGGAGCTTCTTGGTCTGGCTGATCTGAGTTCGGACGACGTTGTGCGCGTCCGAATCGATCTCGAGCCAAGGGCCCTCGTTCGGAATGACGCGGGCGCTGATGACCATCTGCATCGAGCTGTCCACGCCCTCTTCGAAATAAAGGCCCGGAGATCGGGAAAGCTGCGAAACGATGACGCGCTCGCGGCCATTGATGATGAACGTGCCCTGGTCCGTCATCAAAGGCAGATCGCCAAGGTAAACCTCGGACTCGATCACTTCCCTGTCGCGGCCCCCAAAGCGCACAATCGCTTTGATCGGCGCCTCGAAGGTCATGTCGCGGTCGCGACATTCGCTGATCGAATATTTCGGCTCCCCTAGAGAAAAGCTATCGAGTTCGATATAATTGGTTTGTGTGAAGTCCCAGATTGGGCTGAACGTTGTGAAGAGTTCAGGCAGTCCTTCTTCGAGAAACCACTTGTAGCTGTTAAGTTGAAGTTCAATTAGATTCGGAACCTCGAGGAATCGGCCGATTCTCTTCGAAGTTGGCTGAATAACTCTCATCCAGACCTCCGGCAGTCTGCGCGAAAGTTCAATTTACCCGCTTTCGGGCGGCCCGTGTCAACGCTCAGGGCCCCTGTCTCGCCTTTTTCTCCACACACTGAGCTCGATCGTGATTCGGTGCCCACGGACCCACCTCTCCCCGCTGGGGAGAGGTCAGTGAGCTTGCGAACTGGGTGAGGGGTGACCGACGTTGTCAGCGGCTCCCTCCGTGACGTCGCCCCTGAACCGCACCGGCGCCTGGGCGAGCACCTCCGCCGTCGGCAGCCCCTCGGGAAACTCCGGCCACAGCTTCTTTCGTGCCAGAGGAAGCGGCAGCAGGCACGCCGCGAACCGGCGAAGTGCCGCCCGGCGGTCGCGATCGTGGCGGACCGCCGTCCAGGCGGCCCGAACCGCTTTCGCTTTTAGACCAAAGAGTGCGTAAAGCGCCGCGAGGTGCAGGCCGTGGCGGCCCATGTGCATTTGGATCGTCGCGCGATCCCTGCCGCCTGACAGCCACAGGTCCGTGTGCTCGAAGATCGCCTCGCGAATGCGCAGATCCTCCAGATAGACGCCGCGCTTCTTGAAGTGCGCTGCGCCCTCGTGGATACGCCAGTGGCTCAGGCGTTCGGGAGCGCAGCAGACCGGCCCTCGCGCCGCCCCTTGAAGCAGGGCGTACCAGTCGCCGCAGTACTTGAGAGTCGGCTCGAAGTAGGCATGCTCCCGGCGAAACATCACGCTCGAAGCGAGGATGTTGTTCTCCTCCAGCAGATTCGGCAGCACGTCCTGAAGCTCCGCGGTTGGCCAGTCCTTGTGGGGGTCCTGGGTCTGGTCCAGGTTCCCTTCCTCATCGGCGAACCAGCCGAGCGTGTAACAATAGGTGACATCCGGGTGCTGGTCGAGGAGCGCGAACTGTTTCTCCAGCTTGCCCGGCTCCCAGATGTCGTCGTCGTTGAGCACGGCGATCAGGTCTCCCTGCGAGAGCTCGACCGCGCGGTTCTCGGTGGGATAGGTGCCCAGGTTGCGCTCGTTCACGTGAACCTGGATGCGCGGATCGTCGAACGATCGCCACAGGTCCACGCTGCCATCGGTGCTGCCATCGTCGACGACGATCAGCTCCCAGTCCTGAAAGGTCTGCGCCAGAACCCCTTGCACGCACGCGGGGATATAGCGTGCGTGGTTGTAGCTGGGAACGATGATGGAGACTCTTGGGCTGGCCATCTGGGCAGTGAGAGTTTAGCTTGTGACGTCTCGTGAGAAGGCTACTGCTCGATGAGTACTTGGTGGCAGGACTGCCAGGAGTCCTCCAAATCCTCCAAATCCTCTGCCACTTCTGGATTTTGAGGACTTTGGGACTGGAGTTTCGCATGTGTAGGAGACGGCGTCTCGGGCATTGGGTGGGCGTGGACGCCTGAAGTCAACCACCTTTCTCGATCTGACGCCCAGACGTTCAACGCAAGGCTCTGGGACACAACCCACAAAGTGGGTAGACACACAACAAGTGGACTAAAGGCAGTTAGGGCTCACACAAGAAGGGGCCACGCAGTGGCCAGCCGCCCTCAAGGGCGCCAATAGGGGTTTGGAGGCAGCAGGCGAATACTGGATCCGGAAACTGTTCAAGGTCCCCTCCGACTTCAAAGGGGGCTCCTCCAAGGACAAGGACTGATATGCGCCGGTAGCCAAAAAGCTCGATCGTGAGTGCTGTTTTGGGTGGTACTTGCACATAGGTCGTCCCGCCTGTATTCTGCTGGAGGGATGTGCCTTTGAGGCTATGCGCACACTGTGCAGCAACGCCAAGCGAATAAAGCAACGGCGATTCCGAAAGGACCAAGCCTAAACCTTCGATGATCACGAAGGGGTCGAGGGACTCTCCATCTGCTTGTCGGATGAACGAGACTGTCCCAAGTAGCGTGCCTCAGCACGTGAATCAATCAGTTAAGTCGGAAGGCTCAACTGATAAGGCTAAACCAGGTACGTTCCCACCCCCGGGGCTGTCCGTGAACAGCCCCATTTTCACGGACTCCTTTTCTGAGGGCAGACCTCGTCGCTGAATTTCGACTTCTTCATGGTTCTTCCCAAGGGACGGGAGGACTACTCTTTCAGCGTCTTCAGATTCGGGGGGCAGACCACCTCCGTAGCGCTCCCGCCAGCGGTACAGCGTCTGCTCTGTGATCCCGTGGGAGCGGGCCACGCTGGCGATGCTGGCGCCCGCCTCGATCTCCTGGAGAACCTTGATGATCTGGTCCTCCGTGTACCTCTTTCCTCTGCTCATTTCGTCTCCTTGGTTGGAGACGGAAAACTCAAACTCGAGGCTGGTCAAATTTCGGAGAACCAGTCAAGACGGCCTCCTGCAGAATCCGAATGATCTACGGCTCGCTGAAGTTCGACGTCCTGATGGTTCGCGTTGACAGAGAACTACTATTGACGTGCTTTAGGCTTGAGAAGCAGACCAAGCTATTGTGACCCTCCGGCATGGCACCACCATAGAGAGGCGCTTGGAACTGAACTCGATAGCAGAACTAACTACGAAGACAAACATAACATACAGTACAACCACTACAACAAAGCCAGGCAAAACCTTCTTCCTGAGACGCACGAAGTCAACGTCCAAGTCGTTCACTGAAGGAAGCAACTTACGCGGGATGCGACCGAAACTAGCCCACATGAGCCAACAAAACGTTGGCCCAAGGACGGCGAACGCAAGGACCCCAGCATAGTTCGGAGTGTAGGTGCTACGCCCGGCTATTGTAACGATATAGACTGTCGGTATCGCGATGATGAATAGCAACGACATCGTTGTTACAAAGCTACTACACATAACAAGGGTCGCAACACGCAATGCAGACATTGTGGAGCTACTATGTTGCGCAATAGTGCGGTAACAAGCCCATGTTGGATAAAGGCAAGCGATCACGCCAAGGATCGCGAAATATCCAACAATAGAAAGCGCCGTAACAAATGCGCTAGAGACGGAATAGGGGTTCATAGTTACTCCACTCTTCCAATACCTTGTAGCGTTCTCGCATCAATAGCAGCAGCCTTGGTTACTCATAGTACGTGCCCCCGTTTGCCTTTCGTCCCCCGAAACCATTCAATGGCGACGGACGATAAGATGGAGATGGACCACTGGGAGGTAGCCATCTGGACCTACCAAAAAGCCACATGCTGGCTTCGTAGCAAACCGCCTCCCAATATGGTCCCTCTGGGCAGGGAGTGCCAAGCGGAATCCCATACCGGCAGCCGCTCTGTTCGGACATAATTCTACTCATCTTGCTGCTGGTCTCACCTAGAGAGGTGACGAGTGGACCGAACTCCCCCTCCATTCTCGTGCCAGGTCCGAGGCTAACACGTCCGCCTCTCGGAGTCGGCAGGAACAGGTGATCAACACGGTACCACTTTCCTTCAAACCTAAACCAATCAGCGTCGAAGCCGCAAGGAGTGCGTTCTCCTGTTCGAAGCACGACCACTTGGGATCGCTCCCGAGGATCGCCGAACTGTTCGCCAATCACGACAATATCTTGATTGGAACCATTCCTGACTATTCCGCCGAACGGAGGCTTGTGCGCGCGCGTGCCAAGTGCATCTATCCACGTTACTGGATTAGTCTGACAGTAGGCGTACGATGGTTGAATAGGCCATAGTGTATCCACTGTCATCCACCTGCCATAGCCCTGCTGATAAGTTCTGGCTCTGACGTAGGTTCTTGTGCTGGAATCACGGAAGTAGCCTAAGGTCCCGGCGAACTTGAAGGGAGTGGCGTTCGTTCCAGTCGAGGTCCGCATCTCTCCGTACGGCCAGTAAGTGTAGGTGTCGGTCTTGGTTTGAGAGCCATCTAGCAAAGCCACGGTGCTGCCAAGGGGATCGGGAACGTAGTCCCGCTCAGTCCCGTTTCTGATCTCAGAAACGATTTCACCGTCGATGGTGCAGTAATCGGTGACTGGCATGCCACACTCCGTTCGAGAAGACAATTCCTCGACCAAGTATACAGCAGCGGATCGCGGAAACAACCACGATTTGGCCAGAATAGCCATGTCGGCAGCGTCCTGACACTCTTGGGCGAAATCATGATCGATTGTGAGGCGATTCCTGGCCGGGCCGATTTCCGAAATGAAGCTAGCCGTGTACCGCCAGCTCTACAACGAGCAAAGGCCGCATTCGTCGCTTGGCTACCTGCCTCCGGCGGTGGCCGCCGCGCATCTTGCAGACTTCGGTCGGGCTACGCCCTCCCTTCGTCCGCAATCCGCCGTGTCAATATCAACGGAGGACTATTTCTAAGTTGTATTCAGAAATGGGGGCAGACCAAGTCTAAGGGGAACCTGTCACCAGGACGCGGGAATCTACAGTCATGAACGGCCTGCTTGTCCGAAAGCCAATCAGACCTATTTGAGCAACATTTGAACTTTTGCGCGAACTATGGCATCACCCACCATCAGATGCGCGCTTACACAGAGCGATATCGAAACAGCGCAACCAATGATAAGCGAAACCGCCAGCACACGATTTCGATGCAACACCCTTTTAACAACGCATCCTGCAAACAAGGCCGTATTTGCAGCCATCACAATCCAAATAGGCAGATAGGCCATGAGACCCCAAAGGAAAAGATCTCCGTTGTGTCTATTGCAATAGCTCTCTGCACTAGCGTGTATTTGGTCCCTGTACAACATTAGCAAGACCGGGAAAACGATGGTGCCCAATGCTATAGCCAGCAGGAGCCATCCCATGAATGGTCCACCCAAAGCGCGCTGTCCTATCTTTTTCATTTGCGTCTGCGGCAAGCCACCCTCCGGGTGGGGATACCTTCAACTCCTGGAACGGGGTGCCTTCCCGATAATCGGGATGCTCGTGGAGTCATCTCCCAACCTGCACACAACCAGATCATACTGCATGTCCCAAGCGATTCGGTCTCAGATGGGCTCTACCGGGCACCGGTCCACCTCGAACGGTCACGGAGGGAGGCACTCGTAGAATCGGTAGGAAGACCAAGACCAGTCGTCCGGCCTCTCACAGAGCCCTCTGGCGACAGGGTTACCATGGATGTAGGCGATGCTGGAGTAGATAGCCTTCGAACTCCACAGATTCCGGTCGTAGCCCTTGCCCTCCTGCCAGAACCGGGCCCTAACCCTGGCTTTCTCCACGACTCGTAGCTCTTGCAGCGTGGATGGGTTATGCTGTCGAAGCCAGGTGAGGGCCCGGAAGGCAGACTTCTGCTTGAAGCTCGAACGGATTCTCTCGATCGAGTAGGAGTCCTGAATGGGCTTTAGCAGGAGACGCACGTGCTCGGGCATCAGCACATAAGCCCAGACCTGAACGTCGAACTCCTGCCTCACCTCACCCAGCACGTCGAGCATGATCCTTCGGACTTCGTCATGCCGGATCAGTTGAAGCCTCTTGAAGCAGGATAGGGTGAGCTCGTGAGCATGTCCAGGTTCGTTCCAGTCCACCCTCTGGCCAAGCTCGATTTCCACGGTTGGATGTTACTTTCTCATCAAGAGGTAACTCCAATAACACCACCCATGAAGGGTGGAGGCACCCCCTACTTCCAATCACCCGGCATCCCCACCCGGAGCGTGGCTGGCCGCCGGGGCTTCTCACCTCCCGACTACCTCACTTATCCCAATCGTCGTCATGTTTCTCTTCGATGCAATCAACCGAGACTCGTCTTCAATTCTATCGTCCCCTGGCCACACCACAAGCACGGCCACCTTCAGTCCTTTGACACGATACACTGCGACGATTCCATCGGGTGCCCACGCTTTGCGTGGCCTCCAACGATCACCACTGACCTTCGTGTGACCTCTTGTTGTGTGGCTACCCCGATCATCGGGGTTGTCTCCCCAGCATGACGTTGAGAGGATGGCCACGCATCCATTGTACGCCGGTCCAGCCTCATTCCGGCTCCCAATACTGCTCCCAGACCCCAGATTCGCAGTTCGGCGGCTCGACTGGGCACCGGTCCACCTGGAAAGCGACAGGAGTGAACCCCTCATAGAACCTTGCTGAGGACCACTCCCATTGGAGCGGCGTCTCAGCCAGTTTCCTTTTCACGGGGTTGCCGTGGATGTAGCGGATGCTGCTCCAAATGGCGGGAGGCGTCCAAAGGTTGCGGTCGTGGCCCTTCCCATCCTGCCAATAGCGTTTCTTGCCGTTCTCAAGCACCAGCTTGGCTTCGACCTTCGGCTTATGGACCTTCAACCAGGCGAGGGCTTCCCTGGCGAACCCGCCCTTGATGGCGCTGCGGATCCTCTCGATGCTGTACTCCCTCTGACGTGGCCTCAAAAGCAGATGCACGTGCTCAGGCATGAGTACGTAAGCCCACAGGTCGAAGTCGTGCCTTGTTCGGGCCTCATCGAGATGGGTTAGAAAGAGGCTCCTCAGGAAATCGTCGTTGAGGATGGGCAGCCTCTTGAAGCAAGAAAAGGTGAGTTGGTGGGCATGGCCTGGAGCATTGATCGTCACCCTCTTGCCTGGCTGCATTTGGGGATTGTAGGTCTGCTCGGACCTTCAACGCAAGGCTTCGGGATTCAACCCACAAAGTGGGTAGCCACACAGCAAGTGGGCTAACGGAAGTCGGGGCTCACACAAGAAAAGGCCACGCAGTGGCCAGCCCGCCTCACATGTTGAACTCAGGGCTACATGCGTCTCCACCGGAAAGCTGACTCAGCGACCTACTTTGGCGAGTTCAGGTCCACCAGATACACAACCACGATTAGGGCGTTTATTGCCAAGACAAGTCCAGCAAGTATGGGTAAACGGAGCGGTTCGTAACTGCGCAACCACGTTTGGTCGTTCCCAATTCCGACCATAAAGTCAGCGCAAATCCAGAGAACGAAAGCCGCCACAGTTCCGCCAACAAGGTACTTCGTCAGCTTCATCACAATGCTCTCAATAGTCGGTCCAGCTACCCTTCGGGTGGGTCTCCACAGCATCGTAGACCTCGGGTGGCTGCAGACGCCAGTCGGCTGCAAGAAGAACCTCCTCGTGAACGAAGCAATGGGGTTGCTCCATCTCCGTCAATTAATCTTACACCAACCTACTCCAGCTCGCTCCTGGCTTCTCGTTCTCCTCTGTCGACACAGGCTCAGAAGCAAGGGGAAACTCGAATTCCAGCCCCGATGATCGGGGCAGCCACCCGAACCTCACAATTCCTCTGATTGCCCACCCGAAGGGGGGCTAGCCGGGGGCAGACCAGATCGCCTAGGCCTTGAGGCTAGCCAAAGCGGGGATACCCCCAATTCTGAGCACTGGGTGCCTCCACCTTTCAAGGTGGGGCGATCGTCGTTACTCAACTCGGCTACCAGATCCAGCATACCGCAAGCCTATCCCGCCCTGTCCTCCCTGTCCTTGGCCGGAAGTTCCCACCCCAATATGGGCCAGCTCCAAGAGCACCACCAGTAAATGGTGGAGCCACCCTCCACTACAATTCCCTGGTATCCCCACCCGAAGGGTGGCTAGCCGCCAGACCTTCCTTAGGGCTTCCCTGAGATCAGAGCTTCTGTCAGGCGCCGGCTCTCTGTATGGGCCCCCGCTCGATATCCCCACGATCCGGCAGGCTCTTCGGGCCGTCACTCCCCGCTCCATCAGAAACCTCGCTCCCGCGACGGGTTCGGGAGCGCGAGCCCGTTTTTTCGGAAAAGCGCCTTCACCGCGTCGATCTCAAGGTCTCTTTCTGCCAGCAGCTTCTTGAGCTGGGCGTTCTCCTTCTCCAGGTCTCTGAGCTGCCTTAAGTCGTCGGTCTGAAGGCCCGCGTACTTGCGCTTCCAAATGTAGAAGGTGTTGACGCTGACACCGTGGTCCTTGCAGATCTGAGTCTGAGACTTCTGGCCGGAGCTGGCCTCCTGCAGGATCCGAACGATCTGCTCCTCGCTGAATTTCGACTTCTTCATGGTTCCTCCCAAGGGACGGGAGGACTACTCTTTCAGCGTCTTCCGATTTGGGGGGCAGACCAGACCTCAGCATTGGTAGTCCAATCACTCTGCCTGAGTCTTCCCAGATTTAGACCTCGACCAAAGTGACCAAGTTGCAAATGGTGGCAACAGCGCAATAGCAACAAGCCACACACCACCTATTACCTGAAGGCGTCGTGTTTCTTCCTCTACGAATAATGATCTACCCGGAATTTCCATTGGCTCTCCCGCATCTTGACCTCTATCATTCCAGTCAGCGATTATTCGATCTCGCTCGTCATAGAACCTACCCGATGCCGCGTTCGGCACTACATGTTGTACATAGGCAACATATCCCATTACTAGAGCCGCGAACCAAACCAAACAATACACGACAACCCAAGTTTTAAACATCATAATCCTCACGCAATGACATCTGGCATGTTGATGGAGCACTGCACCTTATAGAAGTCTACACTGAACAGGACGTCAACCTGCCATTCAACACAAAGTCGTTTATTGCCATCGGAACCAGTATAAGGAATCAATATGGGTGAAAACACTCTCTCGTGACTAAATCTGTCAGGGCATGCCGATAACAGCGCATCGGGTGCCCACGCTTTGCGTGGCCTCCATCGTTCACCCCTGACCTTCGTGTGACCTCTTGTTGTGTGGCTACCCCGATCATCGGGGTTGTATCCCCAGCATGACGTTGAGAGGATGGCCACGCACCCATTGTAACGCAGGTGTGGGCAAGACGTGGCGGTTATCGTCGAGGGCCCCTTTTTGGGCATCTCGAAAGTCGGAGTGTCGCCCCTTACAGGGCTCGATCACAAACGGCCGCCAGGTTCCAGGGCTCCGCCCTTCGCTTCAACATTTCGGCCCGTTGGGCCTCCGGAGACGGCTTTTGAGATGCCCCTCGCATCAACATTTCGGCCCGTTGGGCCTCCGGAAACGACTTTTGAGATGCCCTTCGCATCAACATTTCGGCCCGTTGGGCCTCCGGAGACGGCTCTTGAGAGGCACTCCTTGCATCAACAGGTCGCCCCATTGGGCCTGAGGGAACGGCTCTTCAGATGCGCTTTCCCCTACTGCTCGATCCGGGCGCCGATTTCGGAGCTCGTCGAGCTGCGACGCGCGCTGAGCAGGTTGTCCATCTGGATCGCCTGCTGGTGCACCAGCTGTTTGAGCTGCGCGATCTCGCCTCGCAGCGCCTCGATCTGGTTTCGCGCGTCCACACCCCCGCCGCTGCCGTGAATGATCTGGGCCATCTTCTGCTGGTGCGAGACCAGGATCGCAACGATCGGGATCATCAGCGCAAGGATGGGGATCATCAGGGCGAGCATGGCGGGTTCGAACTCAGCAAGCATCGGGGTCATCGTTGTGCCTCGGCGCCCTGGGGGCGTGTTTCCATTTTACAGCGCTCCCGGCGCAAGGCGTGACTTTTGGCCAACGGCGGCCAGGAGCCTGCGGAAATAGGCGTCTTCCGGGCTTTCGCCGGTCCATGTTTGAACCCGGCCAACGCGGGCGAGACGCCCACGCTACACCGTCTTCAGCATCTTCCTAGCCCGCGCTACACCTTCTTCAGCATGTTCTTATGTCGAACCGTTTGATCGGTCGACGACTTCACGTGAATAGTCGAAGACCTTGCTCGTGAGCTCGTTCCATTGGTGATAGACGGCCGGGAGTTCGTGCGCCAAGACAAGCTGCCTGCCCCGAGACTCCGCCGGAACCGTGATTTCCACAAGATCGTCAATCGTCCCGGCGTAGCAATCGGCCCACCGAACCTCCTGGCGCTCGCAGATCTGGTAGCAGCCGATGTATTGCACTTGGCTGACGATGGCGCCGCCCTCTTCGAGCGCCTCTCGGATCACCGCCTCCCGAGAGTCCTCATCCGGCTCGACCCGGCCGCTCGGGATGCACCATCCGCGGTCGCAGATGTCGCAGATCAGCACGCGGTCCTCCGACCACGCGAACAGCAGGCCGGCGAAAGCCCTCAGCGGCGCACGAAAGGGCGCCGGGAAAAACCTGAGGGACTGACGCCCGTACTTGCCGGTCGGAAATCGCTTCACTTCTTGGCAAGCAGTTTAACTGAAAACCAGAGGAGCCCGATCATGAGAAAGCCGCAGACGAAGATCAGGACCGACATTCCGGCGTTGCCGGGCGCGATATACACGATCTTGCCGATCACGCTCGAAACGGGCACGGAGCCGAACTTGCGGCTGTCCTCCGAGACTGCTCGGTTGTCGCCGATCACGTAGATCTCGCCGGTGGGAACGGTGTAGTCGCCCTGGCTGAGCTTCCAATCGCTGCCCAGGTTCTCGTAGTCCACCACTTCGCCCGCAAGAGCCAGAACCCGCTTGATGATGTAGCCCTTGGAGTCGACCGGATCGCGGAGGACCACGATGTCTTTGCGTTTGATCGCGCCGATGAGCCAATAGGCTTTGCTGGCCAGGAGCCTATCGCCGGCGTGGTAAGTGGGCTCCATGGAGTGGCCCGAAACCACCACCGTTCGAAAGCTCAAGTAGAAGAAGACCGCGAGCGCAAGCAGCAGCAAAAGGGTCGCCAGAAAGCCGGTGCGCGCGCCTTTTCCTCCCGCTGAACTCATACGTACCGGCTCCAGAAGCTCTTCTCTCAGTGTCGGTCCGCTATACTCTCTTGCACAGGGGACCCGCGCCCTGGCTCAGTTACCATGGACGGCGCTCTCAAAAGCATAGCTCAACACGCCGGCGAGATTCTCGCTTTGCTGATCGTGGCCGTCGGCTTTCTCGTGTATTGGTCGTTGCGCCAGAGGGCGGCGATGCGGTCCATGCGAAGCGTCTGGAACGCTATGTTCGAGGGCGCCCGAGGCGAGCAGGTGGAGCGCATGCTGCTGGAGCACCTCAAGGAGCGGCTGGAGCTTGAAAAGAAGGTTGCGATGCTCGAAGGTCGAATCTCTGAGCTCGAGGGCCGAATGGAATCCGCCAAGCGTCATCTGGGTGCGGTTCGCTACGATGCTTTCGACGACGTGGGGGGCGCGCAGAGCTTCGCTCTGGCGCTGTTCGACGATCGCGGGGACGGATTCGTGCTGAACGGCATCACGGGAAGGGCCGACAGCCGTATTTACTGCAAATCCCTTGTCGGTGGCAGAAGCGAAAGGAACCTCTCGCAGGAAGAACAGCGCGCCATCAAGGACGCCATGACCGGCGGCCAGAAATCCGTGACCACCCCATGAGCAGCCAGTTGGACGACCAAGTCTTGATCGAGCGGGCGCAAAAGGGCGACCGGTCCGCCTTCGACGACCTCATCCGCAAGCACGAGCGCCGCGCCTATCAGTACGCGTGCAGGCTGACCTCGAATCCCGAGGAAGCAGCGGACGTGGTGGCCGATGCGTTTGTAAGGGTCAACAACGCTCTTCCGAATTTCAAGGGCCAAAGCGCCTTCACGACTTGGCTCTATCGTATCCTCACAAACTGTTTTCTCGACCTGAAGAAGAAGGAGAAATCCCGGCAGACGGTGAGCCTGGAGGCGACGCTCCAGACCACCGATGGGGAACTGGACCGCCAAGTCGAGGACGAGGATCCCTCGCCCCACGAGCAGGCTGAGACCTCGGAACGTCAGAGAGCCCTCGAAGAGGCCGTCAGCCAGTTGCCGGAGTATCAGCGTGCGATGATCGTGATGTACCACGGCGAAGGGCTCGCTTACGAGGAGATCGCCGAATCGCTCGACCTTCCGATTGGGACCGTTAAGAGCCGCCTGAACCGGGCGCGGCTTTCGATTCGAGAGCTATTGGCGGACCGAATGGAACTTTTCCAGATATAGCGAGGTCAAACCGCCAGGAGTTACCATGACGACTGAAAAGGCAAAGGAGTTTTTCTCGGCTTACCACGACGGCGAGCTGGAAAAGGGGCTGAAGGAAGCCCTGGAGCGCAAGCTTGCTGCGGACGCCGCGCTGCGCGCCGAATACGACGCCTTTTGCCTCACCATGGGTTCGCTGAGCCTGCTCGCCGAGCCGGTGAAGGAGCCTGAGTTCGACCTTCACGAGCGCATCATGGCGCGCATCGACAAAGCCCAGTGGGAAGCCAAACGGTCCAAGCCGGCTGGCTTCCTCCAGTGGTGGAAGAGCCTGGCGGTCGGGGGACTGGCGGTTGCCGCCATTCTGACGGCGATCACTCAACTGAATTCGGGAAGCGTCGGCCCGACT
This sequence comes from Armatimonadota bacterium, assembly GCA_016223145.1. Taxonomy (NCBI): domain Bacteria; kingdom Bacillati; phylum Armatimonadota; species Armatimonadota bacterium. The sequence continues at coordinate 129,591 of JACRPN010000013.1, forward strand.
CCTGCCGGCGTTCTCGGCAGCGCCGCGCCCGGCCAGCTCAGCCTCAAACAGGACGACAAGGGTCTCACGCTGGTTTATCAAAGCGCAGGAAGCAAGCGGGTCATTCTTCGAAACTACGGCGGCGAGGTCCTTGAACAGCGAGTAGTGGCCAACAAGGACACTCTGACAAGCGCGCTCACCAACAAGCGCGACGAAACCCTTTTGCTCGAGATCGACGTGGAGGGCAGCCAGCCGACGTTCGTAGCGATTCCTGGACAAAAGCCTTCGGTGACACTCCAAGGTCAAGGCACGCTGAAGGACTTCGCGATCGCATTCGCCGACCACTTCCGCGTACCCCTGGCCCTCGAGCATGTGGACTTGACCCAATCGGTGGCCTGGAAATTCGATTCCACGGATGCCTTCCAGTCGCTTAGCAAGCATCTTTCGAAGCAGATCGAAAAGCGGAACGGCGTGATGTGGGTCTCCGGGAACTAGGGCGCTGTAGAGCCAAGCGCCTACTTCAGCATCTCAATCAGGTCGCGCATCGTGCGCGCCGTTGCCTGTTCCATGGTTCCGGCGTAGCCGGTTTCCGAAACGTATTCAGGAAGATCGGAGGCCCGGCTGGCAAATAGCATTCGGTTCAACCTTTGCTCGACCTGCTGTTGGACGGGCTGATTGCTGGCCCAACCTTCGTTGGAGACCAGACGGCCAACGTCCTCGATCGAGAGCGCGACCTTGCCACCTGAGACCTGCGACGCCGCCCAGTGCTGCCTGGCTCGAACGACGATCGGCGCCAAGGATTGGTTCGACTCCATGACAGCTACCAGTCGCGACCGCGCCGCCCGCTTCGCCTCGGCGTCCAGCCCAGGGGCCGCATTGGCGAGGATCTCCAAGAGGTTCCTCTGCCTCTGGCTCATCATGCCAACGGAGTAGAGATCGTTGTACTTGAGCCTCTGCGCCAGTTCGATCGCGAGCAGCACGTCAGCCGAAGCCCGTTTCGCGTTGCCCCCGCGAAGGGCGTTCCTTCCCATCTGTCCGAGCCCCTTGCAGAGCGCGTCTGCCGCCTGAAGAATCTGGTTCTTGACGCCTTCACGCATCGAGTCGTCGGAGTGCATCGAAGGGAGTTCCCTGAGCTTGCCCTCGTCGAATTCCTTCAGCCAGAGGAACGCCGTTTCCCGTGTGGCCTCGGGCTGCACGTGCGGCTGGCCCTGCTCCACGATAGCTTCGACCTGTGATACAGGATCGATGTAGGCGCGAATCCGCGACTGCATCCAAGCGGGGTAAGCCACCGGCTCGAACGTGTCCACATGCGTTCGGGTTCCCACGGCGATGCTGAGAAGGAGCAAGAACGGGCTCACGATGAGCAGCTCTTGGACGAGGCGACGCAGGAACGCCATACCCGTATGATCGGAAGCGCGCTGGGCCGCCCGTACCGTTTCGTAGAGAATTCGTTTCATTCTTGCCTACTCGGACACCTGAAACGCCCGCCGGACAACCCTGATCAAAGGTCCCGGGCCTATCGGCCCATAAGGGTCCTAGTGCCCGCCATCCCCTATAGAACTGCCCCCACAATGGAAGTGTCGGAGCTATCCGGGCCTTCTGCGGAGAGCTTCGGGAGAAACAGAATAGGTGAAAACCAAGAGTCAAAAGATCGTCGGGTGGGAGCCCCATCTCGTTCGAAGAGCGCAGGCCGGTGAGGCCGTGGCCTTCGATCTGCTCGTCGATCTTCACCGAGGAACCCTCTACAGCCTGGCCCTTCGCATGCTGCGAAACGCGGACGACGCCAAGGACGCCGTGCAAGAGACGTTGCTCAAAGCCCTCCGCAGCTTGAAGGACTTTGATCCGGACCGCCCGATTCGGCCCTGGCTTTGCCGGATCTGCTCGAATTGCTGCGTGGACGCCGTCCGCGCCCGAAAGCGCGACGGCGAACCGCTCGATCAGCACGAGTACATGCTCGAAGACCCCGGGCAGTCCCTGCACGACAGCGCGACCGATCGCATGAGGGGCGATGCTCTGGAGGAGGCGATCGACCGGCTGCCGGCACGCTATCGCCAGATCATCCGCATGCGCCACTACAAGCACATGGACGTGGTCGAGATCGCCCATGCGCTGGAGAAGCCGGAAGGCACGGTCAAGTCTTGGCTATTCAGAGCCAGAGCCCTGCTCAAGAAGGACTTGGGTCCGGCATTCGGATAGGATTAGCGCCTGCAGACCCCGCATATTCCCCGATTCTGACGCGGCCGACTTCGCGCCCGGGCATGGGTTAAGTAAACTCACCGCCCATGAGCAAAGGCACACCAGGCGTTCGCTATGCCGAACTGGAGCGCGAAACGCGCGAGACGCGCGTGCAGGTCGTGCTGGACCTCGACGGCGGCACGAAGCAGGACATCAGCACGGGCATCGGGTTCTTTGACCACATGCTCACCTTGCTGGCCTTTCACGGTTCGATCGATCTGGGAATCAAGGCGGAGGGCGACCTCCACGTGGACGACCACCACGTCGTCGAGGACGTCGGGATCGTGCTGGGGACCGCGTTCCGCGAGGCGATGCGTGACTCGCTCAACGTCACCCGCTACGCCTCGAACCACACGCCGATGGACGAGGCGCTCGTGCTCACGGCCATCGACCTATCCGGCAGGCCGCACCTTTCGTTCGACGCCCAGTTTCAGCGGGAGAAGATCGGGGAGCTCTCTACCGAGTGCATCCGCGAGTTCTTCCGCGCGTTCGTGAGCCACGCGGGCGTTACCGCCCATATTCGGGTACTTGCCGGCTCGAACGACCACCACATCGCAGAAGCGATCTTCAAGAGCTTCGGCCTTGGCCTGAAAGACGCTTCGAGGCTCACCGACCGGAAGCTCGGATCCACGACGAAAGGCAAACGCGATTGATCGGCATCCTGGACTATGGCGTCGGCAACCTCAGGTCCGTTGAGCGGGCCCTCAACCAGGTCGAGGCGCCCTGCGAGATCGTGACTTCGCTTTCAGGGGTTGACCGGCTAATCCTCCAGGGCGTCGGCGCTTTTGCTGCGGCAATGGCCCGGCTTGCACCGCTAGCCGACGACGTACGGGCCTTTGCCCGCGCAGGACAGCCCCTCTTGGGAATCTGCCTCGGCCAGCAGCTCCTTTTCGAGGTCGGTGAGGAGATGGGCGAGACCCCGGGCCTAGGGCTGATTCCCGGAAGCGTCCGCTACCTTCCCCGTTTCTCGGGCCTCAAAATTCCGCACATAGGATGGAACGAGGTCCGCTTCTGCGAGGGTTCGCCGATTGGCGCCGACATCCCCGCTGCAAGCCAGTTCTATTTCGTTCACTCGCTTGCGGTTCAGTGCGCTGTGGAGGCTGATGTGGACTCGCGCTGCGAGTACGGTGCGGCCTTTGTGTCATCGGTGCGGCGGGGCTCCGTTTGGGGTGTCCAGTTCCATCCTGAAAAGAGCGGGGACGCGGGATTGCGGCTGTTGAGGAACTTCGCGACATGCTGATTCTCCCTGCCATCGACCTGCGCGGAGGCAAGTGCGTCAGGCTCTTTCAGGGCGATTATGAGAGGGAAACGGCTTATTCCGAGGACCCTGTCGCGGTGGCGATGGCGTTTGAGGCGCAGGGCGCGCAGTGGCTCCATGTAGTCGATCTGGATGGCGCGAGAGGTGGCACGTCGCACCATTTGAGCATCCTTGCACACCTCAGAGAGCAGACCGGCCTGCGGATTGAGTTCGGAGGCGGGATTCGGACGCAGGAGTCGGCCCACTCCGCTCTGGATTCGGGCGCAGACCGGGTCATCATCGGTTCGGCGCTTGTGAACGACCCTGAAGGTGCGGCGAGGATGCTCGCAGAACTGGGCGAGCGGGCCGTCGCCATGATCGATGGCCGCGCCGGGAAGGTGGCCACGGAGGGTTGGACCGATGCTCCGGGACCCTCCATCGTTTCTCTCGTCCGCTGGGTTTGCGAGGCGGGCGCCAGACGCATCGCAGTGACCGACATCGAGCGTGACGGCACGCTGAAAGGGCCAAACCTTGAGCTTCTCGGCGAGGTTCTCCGTGAAAGCAGCGTTCCGGTGATCGCGAGCGGCGGTGTTTCCAGCTTGGCGGACCTTCAAGCCCTAGCTACCCTGCCATCTAGTAACCTCGAAGGCGTGATTGTCGGGAAGGCGCTCTACGAGGGGAGATTCACCCTTTCCCAAGCGATCGAGATGCTTGGCTAACCACGATCTATCTCGATGCCCAGCAGCCGGCACGCCCGCTTGAGTATCCGTCGCTGCGCGGAGGCCATCGGGAGCGCGGCACAATCCTTCGGCGTGAACCACTCCAGCTCACCGGACTTGGCCTCCACCCGTGCCAGCCAAGCTTCGACCCGTATCCGGTGGTGCGTGACGCTGTGCTTGAAGTCGCCCAGCGATTCCAGTGAAGCCGCGGCGCAGGCATTCTGCAGAGCTTCGAGGTTCGGCGATTCGCCGTCGGCGAGGTCCAAGTACGGGAACTCCCACAGGCCCGCAGACCACTGACCCTCGGGTGTCCGTCGCAGTCCAAACCTGCCATCGAGAAAGGGCGCCCAGGCGCTTCGGAAGACGGCGACACTCCTGGGTTTGTGGCGACGCGCCGGATAGCGCTCGACCGCCCAGGTCTGCCGGGCGACGCACTCCGGCTCCAGTGGGCACCTGCCGCACTCGGGTGCCTTTGGCTTGCAAACGGTGGCGCCAAGCTCCATCACGGCCTGGTTCCAATCGCCCGGCCGTTTGGGGTCCACATGATGGTCGGCCCAATCCTGCGCTTTTTGAGCGAGTTCTGCGCCAGAGTCGGGACATCCGGCCATTCGGGCAAACACCCTCTGAACGTTGCCATCCGCAACGCCAACGGCCTCGCCAAAGCAAATTGAAGCGATAGCCGAGGCCGTGTAGCGCCCGACCCCGGGGACCTTTAACCAGCCGTCACGATCGTTGGGGATCCCCCGGGTGGCGAGCAGCCTCGCGGCTTCCAACATATGGCGACATCGGCGGTAGTAGCCCAGGCCTTGCCACACTTCGAGGGCGCGGTCGACTTCGGCTTCGGACAGGCTTTCGAGGGTCGGAAATCGGGCCATCCACCGTTCGTAGTAGGGCAGAACGGTTGCGACCTGGGTCTGCTGCAGCATGACCTCGCTGACCCAGACCGCGTAGGGGTCATCGGTGCCGCGCCATGGCAGGTCGCGTTTGTTCGCGTCGTACCAAGCCAGGAGGTCGCGCCCCATCGCCAATGCTTACCTCTCTTCGCGGCATCTCCGCTCCAAACCCGCACTCTGGCCGCGAGCCAATGCCGACAATGCTTATTCGCCCGCTTCGTTGCCGAAGGGTGAAGAGTAGTTGGGCGGCTCTTTGGTGATCCAGACGTCGTGCGGATGGCTCTCCCGAAGCCCGGCGCCCGTGATCTTGATGAACTCCGCGTTCTGCCGAAGCTCGGCCAGGCTCAATGCCCCGACGTAGCCCATGCCGGACCGGAGTCCACCCAAGAGCTGGGTCATCGTCTCGTGGAGTGGCCCTTTGAACGGCACTCGACCTTCCACACCTTCCGGCACCAGCGCCGCGGCGGATTCCTTGATCTGGAAATAGCGATCCGAGGAGCCCTGCTTCATGGCGCCGATGCTTCCCATGCCGCGATACACCTTATAGGCGCGGTTTCGATAGATCTCGATCTCACCGGGGCTCTCCTCGCATCCGGCAAACATGTTCCCCATCATCACGCAGCTCGCGCCTGCGGCGAGGCTCTTCACGACGTCGCCGGAAGTGCGGATTCCACCGTCGCCGATGGTGGGGATCCCGAGATCATTCGCCACCGAGCAACAGTCGCGGATCGCGGTGAACTGGGGTACACCGATTCCGGCCACGACGCGGGTCGTGCAGATGGACCCGGCCCCAATGCCCACCCGGATTCCGTCAGCGCCGATCTGCTGGAGCTCCTTGACCCCTTCCGGGGTAGCCACGTTGCCGGCGATCACCATCAGGTCGGGGAGCTTTGCCTTTAGCATCTTGAGGCAATCCATCACGCCTTTGCTTTGGCCGTGGGCTGCGTCGATGACGATGAAGTCCGCTCCGGCCTCCGCGAGCGCCTTGGCCCGCTCAAAGGGCTCGCGCAACGCCCCGATTGCCGCTCCCACCGCCAGACGCCCTTTGGAGTCCTTGGTAGAGTTCGGATGCTGCTTTACCTTGAGAATGTCCTTGATCGTGATCAGCCCCTGAAGCCTGCCCTCGTCGTCGACGATCGGGAGCTTCTCGATGCGGTGCTCGCTGAGCAGGCCCTCCGCTTGCTCAAGAGTCGTGCCGACCGGCCCCGTCACCAGCCCTTTGCTGGTCATCCGGCTGGAGATGGGCTTATCGAAGTCGGTTTCGAACCGGATGTCGCGGTTGGTGAGAATGCCAACGAGGGTTCCTTGCGCGTTCACGATCGGAACGCCGCTGATATGGAAGCGCTCCATCAGTCCCAGGGCCTCACGAATGGACTTCTCGGGCTCCAACTTGATGGGGTTTGTAATGACGCCGTGCTCGCTTCGCTTTACGCGGTCGACCTGTTCGGCCTGGGTATCGATCGGCATGTTGCGGTGGATGACGCCGATACCGCCTTCACGCGCGATGGCGATGGCCAGCCTCGCGTCGGTAACGGTGTCCATCGGAGCCGAAACGATGGGAGCGCGCAGCTTGATGCCGGGCAGGAAGGTCGTGGAGATGTCCACTTCCGAGGGCAGAACCTCGGTGCGTTTGGGGACCAGAAGAATGTCGTCGAAGCTCAGACCTTCGCGAAACGAGACCATGAACAAGTATGGCAGGGATAGGTCGCTGCTCGCTTTCCGGCCCGACCTCTGGGGAAGTCACCAGGAGCGGCAGACCACAAAACGCTGGGAGCGCCATACCAAGTACTAAAGACAGGTGTCCAACCCACAATAAGTTAATATTTCGCCAAGTAACTTGTCCGGACAAAACTAGCACACTTAGCAGTGAAGTTAGGCTCACTGAGACCACAGGGACACAGCAACTTTGCGAGTTTCGACAGTTCCTGTCCGTAATATGATGTACACCTAATGTATCCTTTAGGGTTAGGAGAGGTTCCCCTTATGAAAAGACTGTTGACCACAGCATCCTTGATGCTGACTGCTCTTTCTGCGTTTGCCTATACGGCAACCTACACGCCGCCGCTCAAGGAGATCCCCGGCGTCATGGAGTTCTCGGGCCAAGTCGTAGCTCGGCCCCTGCAAGTCTCGACGCTGTTGGAACTTGGCTATTCCCAGGCGGCGGCAGACTTTATCCGCAAAGTCGCGGCTGCCGATATCGCCGCTGACGTCAAGGAATACGTCCCCGAAACCGACGAGTACATCCTGACGGTGCCTCAAGGCATGGCCGATCGGGATTTCGTGCTGATGCTTCGCCAAAAGGGCAACTACGACTACGTCACCCCTGACTGGACGGTTTACCCCACGGTCATCCCCAACGACACCCAGTGGGCCGATCTCTGGGGCCACGTCAAGGCGCAAACCCCTCAGGCTTGGGACCTCTTCTCGGGCAGCAACACCATCATCGTAGCGAACTGTGACACCGGCGTACGCCTTGACCACGAAGAGTTCGTCGGCCAGCTTGTTCCCGGTTTCAACGCCGTCAACGACCTTCCGCAAGCCAGCGGTGGCCAGGTCAACGACCTCCACGGCCACGGAACCCACACGATGGGCACCATGGCTGCGCTGGGCAACAACGCAAAAGGCATCACTGGAATCGGATGGAACTTCAAGGGCATGCCGGTGCGCGTCTCCAACCTGGCCAGTGGAAGCGCGAGCATGTCCGACTTGACACAGGGCGCCCGCTGGGCAGCCGATAACGGCGCGCGCGCCGTCAACGTTTCGTACAGCGGCGTGAACGATCCCACCGTGCAGACGACCGGCAACTACTTGAAGGTCACCAAGAACAGCCTCCTCTGTTGGGCTGCCGGCAACGCCAACACCAATCAGAGCGGTTTCGATTGGGCCGACGTCATCATCGTGGGCGCGACCGATTCGGCCGACGCACGTGCGAGCTTCTCCAACTACGGCACGTCTGTGGACTGCGTGGCCCCCGGCGTAAACATCCGCTCCACCTACTTCAGCAGCGCCAGCAGCTATGCCTGGATGGACGGAACGAGCATGGCGACCCCGTTCGTCACCGGCCTCTGCGCTCTCCTGATGGCCTCAAACCCCGGAGGCTTGACCGCCGCCGCGGTTGAAGCCAACCTTTATGTCGGCTGCCAGGACCTTGGCGCCGCCGGAGAGGACGCCGTGTTCGGAAGGGGCCGCGTCAACGCTTACAAGTCCCTCCGAAACGCCTACAACTGGTACTACATCCCGGCAGCCAGCGCGACCCCTCTTCAGGGAACGAAGACGGCCGGCTTCGGATACAGCATCAAGTACAGCGACAATAACTACATGTCGTTCGCGCCAGTAGCCGATGGCATGGGCAACGCCCTCCCGATCATCGTTGAAACGACCTGTTTCACCACCGCCAAGGTGGTGGCAGCGATGTCGTGCACGTGGGAAGTCAAGGCCAGCGGGCCTGGATTCACGCTCGACACCTACATGTGGAACTATAGCTCCGGCGGATACGTCCTCGTGGACACTCGCGCAGCGCCGACCACCGATACTCAAATTTCGGTGAGCCAGGCGACGGGTGCGAACTTCGTCAACCCGACGAGCCGCGGCATGAAGACCAAATTCGTGCTTCGGCCGAACGTGACGACGACGGACTTGTCCTGGACCTTCACGATGGACCAGATCAAGTGGCAGACGAAGGTTCCCTAACCTCTCCCGAGTCGCCAGATGCAAATCGGCCCAGGCTAAACGCCTGGGCCGATTTGCTCTTTTTGTCGGGCCTCGCGCTCCGGTTTGGCGATGGCCCTAAGGCTGAGAGGCCATGTTTGCGGCGCCGTGCCCCTCAGTCCTCAAGCTCCCTGCCGCGCGTCTCGATCACGAGCGGCAGCAGCAGCAACCCGACGATGGGAACGGCACTGACCCAGGTCAGCGCGGCCATGAGGGAGGCAGGCCCCCCTTTTGCCAGCATGCCAACCAAGAAAGGTCCGGCTGCCGTGACGACGCGCCCTGCGTTGTAGCAGAACCCAGCCCCGGTACTCCTCAACCGCGTGGGAAACAGCTCGGGGAGGTAATAGGTGAAGCTGCCAAACACTCCAAACACCGTAGGGCCGATGGCAAAGCAGAGCGCAAACCTCTGGGTCGGCTCCAGCTCAAGACCCCAGGTGGCATAAAGGCTGATCCCTGCCGCAAGAAAGTAGCTGAAGAACATCTTCTTGCGCCCCAGGTGCTTGGCAAGCGGCACCGTCAGGAGCGTCCCGACGAGGCCTCCCAGGTTGAACATCGAAGTCGCGTAGGTCTTCCAACCCTCCACCAGCGCTTGCGTGGCGCTCTTGTCGAGGCCGTCGGTTTTGGCCTTGGCCTGGGCAAGTTGGGTGGCGATGACGGGCAGAAACGCGTTGCAGCTCCACCAGGTGATCAAGGCGACGACCGCCATGGAAAGCCCGCTGACCACGTATGGGCGAATTTTGGGTGTAAACAGCTCTGCCATCCGAGGCTTCGGCAAAGCCGAAACCTGCTTCCAGCGCTCGGGCTCCTTGACCCAAACACGAACCATCAACGCGACAAACGCGGGCACCAGCCCCGTAAGAAACACCCACCGCCAAGAGGTCGACGGGCTCTCGACAAGCCAGCTCTTGGCGATTGCATAGTTCACGAACGTCGCCAGAAACAGTCCAAGCGGCGCCGAGCTATACAGGATCGCTCCCGCCTCGACTCGCCGCTTCTCCGGAACGACCTCGGCGACCATCGAGGCTCCTGCAGCCCACTCGCCGCCGATCCCTAGGCTGGCCACGATCCGGAAAAGCATCAGCACCCAGATATTGGGCGCCGCCGCGCACGCTGCCGTGCCGATCGCGTAGAGGAGCATGGTCAGGAGCAGTGTCTTGGTGCGGCCGATATGGTCGCTAACCTTGCCAAAGAGGATCCCCCCTGCAGCCCAGCCAAGCAAGAGGACGGCGGTCAGGACACCGGTCCATTGGAGGGTAGCGGCGGCCGCCTCTTTGGAGCCGATCTCCAGCCCCAGGAGGGTGGGCACGCAGTTCGGAGCGACGAAGTTGAAGAGCAGGCCATCGAAGACGTCGAACCCCCAGCCGAGCCAGGCCGCGAAAAGCACCAGCCACTGGTAGCTCGTCATGTCGAGGAGGAGGCGTTTGCCCGACTGTTGCGCGTCGCTCATGCTGATTTCCTCTGGCAACGGCCCCCTCCCTTGTCGGACGGTGGCCATCCGATTGTCTTCAAGGACGTTGTGAACCGCCTGATGGGCGCTGCACGCTGTGACTCGCGCGCTATGGCTGCCGCATCGTTCGATGCAGGTACTTTTGACAGGCCGTTTGAGATTGAATTCCGCTTACAATTCGATCCTGGCTCCTCTTGAGGCAACACACCATGTCTGGCAGAACCCCCCTCTTTCGATCCTTGGCCAAGGCCACGCTCCGACACGAAGCCGCTGCGAGACCTGGAGTTGGCAGCCCCTCCCGCCGCGACGTGTTGGCCAGGGCGATCGCTTCCGCCGCGATGGTGGGGCCGGTTGGGCGACTCGGCCCTGCGGCGGACGCGCCATCCGCGCCTCGCGTCGCCATTATCGGCGCAGGGCTGGCCGGGCTTTCTTGCGCTGATCGACTCCAGAGCAAGGGTGTGATTGCCCGCATCTACGAGGGCAACACGCGCATCGGTGGCCGCTGCAGCTCGCTGCGCAACCTCTTCCCGGGCCAGGTGGCCGAGTACGGCGGTGAGCTCATCGACACTTCGCACAAGACCATGCTGGGATACGCGAACCGCTTCAACCTACCCCTCGAAGACCTCTCCAAACTCCCCGGCGAGGTCGCCTATCGCGTCGATGGGGCCAACGTCCCCGAGTCCGCGGTGGTCGCCGAGTACCGGGTCCTGGAGTCGCGCATGAGGGCCGACATGAAGACGCTCTCGGGCGGCCCCACCTTCTTCTCCCACACCTCGGCCGACGTGGCGCTGGACCAGACCAGCCTCGCGGACTACTTGCACACTCGCGCCGCCGACCTACCCATCATCCGGGCCGTCCTGCGCGTGGCCTATGAGATCGAGTACGGACTTGACGCGAGCGAGCAATCCTGTCTCAACCTGTTGCTCTTCATCCATGCCGACCGGCGGTCGAAGTTCACGCCGTTCGGAGTTTTTTCCGACGAGCGCTACCACATCGTTTCCGGCAACGATGGCGTGGTTCACGGCCTCGCGAGCGACTTTCAGGGCGCGATCGAAACGGGCGCTGTGCTGACGAAGCTCGCCAAGAACGGCTCGGGGCAAGTGCTCATGTACTTCAACGGATCTTCGGTACCTGAAGTGGCTGATGCGGCCATCGTCACGCTCCCATTCACGGTTCTGCGCAGCATCACGCTCGACCCCAGCCTTGGACTCAGCTCGGACAAGCGGCGCGCCATCGACGAGCTTGGGTATGGGACCAACTCAAAAACGATGATCGGGTTCAACGGCGCGCCTTGGCTAACCCAGTACGGCAGTAACGGCGCAGCGTACTCCGACCTTCCGAATATGCAGACCTGTTGGGAGACGAACCCCACGCTGCGCTCTGCGACCTCCGTTCTGACCGACTATTCGGCAGGGCCACGCGGCGCAGGGCTCACGAGTGCGAACTTGCAGAGCCAGGTGGCCGCCTTTCTTGGCGATTTGGAGCCCATTTGGCCCGGCATCGAGTCGGCCGCCCGAAAGAACGGCGCCAGCTACGTTGCCCGGCTCGCCAATTGGACTACCTATCCTTGGGCGAGGGGTTCCTACACCTGCTATCGGCCTGGGCAGTTCACCTCTATAGCTGGCCTAGAGGGCCTGCGAGCGGGACACCTGCACTTCGCCGGCGAGCACACCGACTCGTTTTATTCCTGGCAAGGCTATATGGAGGGGGCGTGCCTCTCGGGGATCGCCGCCGCGAACGAGGTGCTGGACGATATCAAGAAGAAGAGGCTGTGATCAACGGCTTCGGATAGGGGCATTCAGGGTTCTAGAGGATCGGTAGATCCTGGAGAGATCGTCCGAAGACATCTTCTTCGGTCCCTGGTCGCCGAGCCATGAGACGAAGTAAGACCACTTCGCGCCGAAACGAAAGGCCCGATCGGGGTCCGGGACACCGCCGAACTCCGTGATCGCCAGCAGCTTCTTGCCTTTGACCCGGGCTTGAAGCGACTCCCACGTCCCGCTCAGGGGATCGGAGACGTCGCTGGGATAAGCGTCCACACCGACCACGTCCACCACGTCGTCGCCTGGATACCAATCAGGCTTGACCACGTTGGCCACCCAGATCAGGTTGTGAAGCTTGTGGATCTTTGTCATCCGGTTGAACATCAGCCGCCACAGCTGCTTGAACGGCTCGGGACCCTTTGCGCCCCACCAGAACCAACTGCCGTCGGCCTCGTGCAAGGGCCGCCACAGCACCGGAACCCGCGCTTTCTGGAACTTCTTCAGCTCTCCGGAGATCGCGTCGATATCCCGCAGCAGAAGCCGGTAGTCCTGTGAGGCTGGGTCCGCCAGAGCTGCCGCAACATCGAACGTCGTCGCATTGGAATAGAAGCCCTTGTACCACTTGGCGTCCACCTGGCGGCCCTGGGCATCCGTGATCATCTTGTCGATCAGCTTCGTCGGCGCGTTCCAGTGCCAGGAGATCGTGATGATCTGGCCGGCCCTTGCGGCGGCGATCAGCTTCTCGGACTCCTGTTTGTTGTCCGCGCCGCGCTCGGCTCGCGAAGGCGAGTACTCCATGAAGTCGCCGCCACGGATCGCGGGCAACCTACCGGTGAGCCTCTTAACGAGGGCGCAATCCTCCGCCCCATACTGGCCTGAGAACATCGCCTTCCCGTAGGCATCTAGCAATCGTTGGTGAAGGCCTTTGGCTTCCCTTCCCGCACGCCGGTCCGCAAGTTGTCTCGGCGGCTTCGCCAGAGTGACCGGGACCACCGCGGGCGTTAGCTCGATCCAGTCCACGTCATACCAACCCCATCCCTTGTTCAGCTTTAAGGTGTTAGCGCCTTCACGCAGCTCCACTTTTCCAGCCCAATGGGTTCGCCAAGAGCTTCCCGTGGCTTCGAACATGCCGCCCGAGGTCCTTTCATTGGCCGCGACCTCGAAGCCCTTTTCCTGGGAGGCATGATAGCGAATGGAGAGCGAGTAGAGTCCAGCCTTGGCTCTGAACCTGAACTCAAGATGATCACCCTCCTGGTCCCAGCCGGTGACATAGCCTTGCCCGCGATAGCCGGCGATTTTAGTCTCGACGGCCACACCGGCGAGCCGGCCCGTTTCGGCCTCCATGTGGATTGTCGCCTGCACGGTGCCCAGCGCACAGCAAAGGAACAAAGGACTCACGCTCCGATTATGGCGAGAGCAGCGGTTGGGAAACTCCAGGCTCGGGGGAGTGCGTCAAAGAGGAAAAGGCGCCCAGTTCACCGAATCCGCTTGTCCGAGGTTGCATCGATGCCATCTATCTTGCCGCTCCTGATTCCGCTCGTTCTTGCCTCGCCCCAAGGCGCTGCCGATACGCGCTTCAGCTTTCATGGGATCTTCGTCGAGGGATGCTCCTGCAAGGACGCCTGCCAATATGAGCTGAAAGGGGCCTTCACCAAGTGCGATGCGATCGGCGCGTACTCGTTTACCAAGGGGATTTATGGCGGCAAGAGCTTCACGGGCACGAGGGTGGCCTTCGCCAGCGGGGGCACGGGTTGGGTGGACCTCTACGTCGATGGCCCGGACATCGCCTCCCGGCAAGTTGCCGCGGACTTCATGTCGCGTGCGCTCAAGGGTTGGGGCAAGGTCTCGAAGCCGGTGTTCGCCAGTGTCTCGCTTACGGGCTTTGATGGCAACTACATCGTCAACGCTGCCGGCGGTGCGCTCCGACTCTTCTGCTCCCCAGCCAAGAAAAAGGGGGTGCGGGGGATCCCCGTCTTCGAGAACGTCTTTAACAAGAACTTGCATCGGAAGCTGTACCAGTCGGTGACCGAAAGCGCTTCCTATGAATCGGGGGGCAGGAAAATCCAGCTCCAAGGCACGAACGGCTTCTTCAATCCGGTGCTCAAGGAGACAGGCAAGCTGTAGGGCACTATTGCAGGGCGCCTGACGGAATCGGCGCTTTCTTGCGCCCGGCATCGACAGGTATTGACCCTTTTGGCTGCCTCAGGGCATACCGCTTCTCGACCCCCTTTCGCTGCCTTGGCTTGCGAGCTTCGGTCTTGGCGATGCGCGCCACGACGTCAAGTTTGACCCCAAAAGCGTTGCTTCGGATAACGACGGGCCTCGGGAGGCGAGCAAGCATCTGGCTCACCCTCACCGTTCGATATCCCAGAGCTTCGAGCCCATTGAGAATGGCGGGCAGAGCTTTCGCAGTATCCGGATGGTTATGCAGAAGGATGACGCTGCCGGGACGAACCTGATGCAAGACCGTCGAGGCGATCTCACTTGGCGCCTTGGGCTGAAAGTCCTTTGCTGCCACGTTCCAGTGGACGGTCACGTAACCCAAGTCTTGTGCCGCGCGGATCACCGTGTCGTCGTAACGCATTCCCGGTGGCCTGAATAGGTTCATTTCGGCGCCTGTGACTCGATAGAACGCCCGCTGGCATTGGGCGATGTCTTCTCGGATCATCTCGCGCGACCGGCCTTCGAGCCTCAGGTGGTCGAAGGTATGGTTCCCGACCTCGTGGCCCTCATAAAGCAGACGCCGGACCAGCGCCGGGTCCTTGTCGATCATCTTGCCGACCACGAAAAAGGTGGCTTTGGCCCGCGCGGCACGGAGCTCATCCAGAATCCTCTTCGTTTCTGGGTGCGGCCCGTCGTCAAACGTGATCGCGACCTCTTTAAGGTCTGCGTTGCCGCGCTCTAGCAGGTCCTGCCGAAGATCGAAGGTCCGCGGCGGTCCGAGCCCTCTCAGCCGGTGTACAGCGAAAAAAGAGGCGCCCCCCAAGGCGACGCCGAAAGCCAATCCTAGAATGAACGTCGTTCGCGAGGTTGCCACTTCTCCAGTCTATCGTAGATATCTGGAAACGAGATGAATCGTGTACAAATCTGCAGCGGACGCCAATGGCCTAAGCTCCAGACTTTGCAGCCGATTCTGCTTCAAACAGGAACTCCCCACTGGCATAGCCGACGTTGACCCTTTGGCCCTCACCGACTTCACCGAGGAGCATTTTCTTCGCGAGCGGGTTCATGATCGCGTTCTGTATCGCCCGCTTCAACGGCCTCGCGCCATAGACCGGGTCGTAGCCGGCGGTCGCGAGCTGCAAGAGTGCCTCCTCCGAGAGCGAAAGCGTGATGCGCCGCTCTTCGAGCCTAGACGCCAACTTCTTGACCTGGATGCGTACGATCTGCTTGATCTCTGCCACTCCGAGTGGGCGGAACACCAGCATGTCGTCCAGACGGTTGATGAACTCAGGTCTGAAGAAGTGCCGCACCTCGTCAAGAATGCGCAGCTTGGTTTCTTGGAAGGAGCTTCTCTTGTCTGAGAGGTCGGGCCTGTCTGACATGTCGGACGTGTCCGACTTGTCGGACTGGTCGGGAAATTCGGAAGACTCCGAGAACGGGTCCCCGTAGAGCTGGCTTCCCAGGTTGCTCGTCATCAGCACGACCGTGTTCTTGAAGTCCACCACGCGGCCATGCCCGTCGGTCAGACGCCCGTCGTCCAGAATCTGTAGCAGCACGTTGAAGACTTCCGGGTGTGCCTTCTCGACCTCGTCGAGAAGCACGACCGAATAGGGCCGACGGCGCACCGCCTCGGTGAGCTGTCCGCCCTCCTCATAGCCGATGTAGCCTGGAGGTGCGCCGATCAGCCTCGCGACCGTGTGCTTCTCCTGATACTCGCTCATGTCGAGCCTAACCAGGTTGTGCTCGTCGTCAAAAAGGAACTCCGCTAGCGCCTTGGCGGTCTCGGTCTTGCCGACGCCCGTGGGGCCCAGGAAAAGGAACGAGCCGATCGGCCGGTTCGGGTCGCTGAGCCCAGAGCGCGAGCGCCTAATGGCATCCGAGATCACTTGCAGAATCTCGTCTTGGCCGACCACGCGCTCGCGCAGCCGGTCCTCCATGGTCAGGAGCTTCTGCATTTCGCCCTGCATCAGGCGGCTTACGGGAACTCCGGTCCACTTGCTGACTACCTCGGCAATGTCCTCCGAGTCGACCTCTTCCTTCAGCATCTTGCCTTCGGCCTGCACCTTGGCAAGCTCCTCGGACTCTTGGTCAAGGCGCTTTTGGAGGCCCGGGATCAGTCCGTGCTGGATCTCCGCAGCCCTACCCCAATCGGCCTCTCGCTCGGCCTGCTGGAGCTGGGTCTTCAGGTCCTCAAGCTCTTGCTTGGTCTTTCGGACCAGCTCGATCCTCTGCTTTTCGGTCTGCCAGCGCGCGTTGAGCGCAGTGAGGGTCTCCTGGACCTCCGCCAAGCGCTTCTCGGTCGCGGCAAGCCGCTCCTTGCCGGCGGCGTCCTCTTCCTTGCGCAACGCCTCGCGGTCGATCTCAAGATGGGCAACCTGGCGCTGAACCTCGTCGATCTCGGTCGGCACCGAGTCAATCTCCATCTTGAGGCGCGAAGCGGCCTCGTCCATCAGGTCGATGGCTTTGTCCGGCAGGAACCTGTCCCCTACATAGCGCGCTCCGAGCACCGCCGCGCTGACCAGCGCCGAGTCGGTGATGCGCACGCCATGGTGAATCTCGTAGCGCTCCTTGAGCCCGCGAAGGATGCTGATCGTCTCTTCGACCGTCGGTTCGTCGACCAGCACGAGCTGGAAACGGCGCTCAAGGGCCTTGTCCTTTTCAACGTACTTGCGGTATTCGTCGAGGGTGGTCGCGCCCACGCAGCGCAGCTCGCCGCGCGCCAGCATCGGCTTGAGCATGTTCGCCGCATCGAGGCTCCCCTCTGCCTTACCCGCGCCGACCAGCGTGTGCAGTTCGTCGATGAAAACCACAATCTGCCCCTCCGCCGATCGGATCTCATCGAGCACGGCCTTCAGGCGGTCTTCGAACTCGCCACGGTACTTGGCGCCGGCGACCATCGCACCCAAGTCCAGGGCCACGAGCGACTTGTCGCGCAAGGACTCGGGAACGTCGCCCGCCACGATGCGCTGAGCCAAACCCTCGACGATGGCGGTCTTGCCTACGCCGGGATCGCCGATGAGCACCGGGTTGTTCTTGGTGCGGCGGCTCAGCACCTGAATCACGCGGCGAATCTCGTCGTCTCGGCCAATCACCGGGTCAAGCTTGCCGGAACGGGCTTTTGCGGTGAGGTCGACGCCGTACTTTTCGAGCGCCTTGTAGCGATCTTCCGCGCCCTGGTCGGTGACCTTTCTGCCTTGGCGCAGGTCCTCGATGGCCTGAGTGACCGCCTTCTCCGTTGCGCCCTTCGACCGGAGCAGCTTGCCGGAAGCTCCCGCCTCTTTGGCGATGGCAAGCAGCAGCAGATCGGTCGAGACGTACTCGTCCCCCATCTTCTCGGCCAGTCGGAACGCCTCGGTGAACACACCCTGCAGCCGGGGGCTGAGCGAGGCCGCAACCGAGGCCGACTCGCCAGAGACGCTGGGCGCATGGCCCAGGCTCGCGCGAACCTCTGCCTCGATGGCCTTGGGGTCCACTTCCAGCTTCAGCAAGAGCGGACCACTGACCCCGCCCTCTTGCCTCAGCAGGGCGAGCAGCATCGCCTCGACGTCGATCGCCGAGTGCTTGTACTCGCTGGCAATGGCTTGGGCGTCCTGAAGCACTCCCTGAGCCTTGATCGTAAGCTTCTCAAATCGCATAGCTTTAGTCTATGACACTTAGGTCATTTGTCTCTATCAGTATAACGTACCTTCGGGTGACCCGGTTCCGTTGCTCCGCCCATCACGGCCTATTTACCTATGCAGAACCTGGAGAAGATAGAGTCCAGGAGGTCCTCGGAGCCAGATTCCCCCGTGACTTGGCCAAGGGCCTGGATGGCCTGCTGAAGCCCCACGGCCGAAAGATCGAGCGGCACGTTGGACCCCAAGGACTGAACGGCAAGTTCGGCGCCCTCGACCGCCCCCTGGAGGAGCGGGGCATGGCGCTCGCGGATGAGAACCCTATCGTCGGCCGCCCCGATCTCCAGCCTGCTCACTGTGCTCTCGAAGAGAAGCTCGATACCCGATTTCGCAAGGGCGCTCACCTGGAGGTCCCCTTCGCTTCCAGGCGCCAAGTCGGTCTTGTTTGCGACCTTCAGCGCGGGCCGGCTTGCCTCAGTGATGAGCCGCTCATCCTGAGAGGTCCATCCCAAGGAAGCGTCATAGACATACCACACGAGGTCGGCCTCATCGAGTGCCCGGCGCGCGCGCGCCACGCCTTCCGACTCTACACGATCGCCCGTCTCGCGCAGGCCCGCTGTGTCGGTCAGTACCCATAGCAGGCCCCCAAACTCCACCTGCTCCTCGATCGTATCGCGGGTTGTGCCGGGAACGTCCGTGACGATGGCGCGGGCGGTCCCCAGGATTGCGTTGAGCAGCGACGACTTCCCGGCGTTGGGAAGACCGACGATGGCGATTCGAACCCCCTCACGCAAGAGGCGCCCGGTTTGAGCCGTCTGGAGAAGACTCTGAATCTCAGTGATCGCCTCCCCGATCTTGGCGGCCAGCGAAGCGCGGTCCAGCGGTCCGACCTCCTCGCTGAAATCAACTTGCGCCTCGACGGCCGCCAGGGCATCCAGCAACACGCCGCGGATCGCGCGGGCACGGTCGCGCAGCGCCCCGGAGCGGTGCAGTTCAGCTTGCCTGAGCTGCCGGCCGGTGCTCGCCAGAACCATGTCGGCGACCCCTTCGGCCATAGAAAGGTCCATCCGGCCGTTCATGAACGCCCGGTAGGTGAACTCGCCGGGATCGGCCATCCTGGAGCCACACCTCATACACGATTCGACCAGGGAAACAACCGAAGCTCGCGAGCCGTGAACCGAGATCTCGACGCAGGGCTCTCCGGTGTAGCTACGCCCCTCGGCGAACGGAAGCGCCAAGGCGTCTCCTTCACCTACCGACCCATAAAGGGCGCGCATCGGCTCGGGGTGCTCGGGCCAGGGCTGGAACACCTGGCTCCCGACCTTCCATGCATCGGGTCCCGACAGGCGGATGGTCGCAACAGGAGCGGGACCGGGGCCGGTAATCGGCGCGACGATGGTGTCGGTCAGCGAACGCAAGATTCACCTTGTCTTTCAAGACGAAGCGAGCGGCAGGCCCAAGGCCTATTCATGCCTCTTGTACCCTTGCGAGTCGATCCACCCCTCGCACGAGTGAAACGCACACCCCTTGCATCGCCTGGGAAACCCCGTCTTGGGGAACTGCTCGAAGAGCGCCTGCAGGCCGAAATCGGCCCGCTTGAGCCTCTGCTTAAGGTCCTCATGGGTCTTCTTGAAATCACGAAACAGCCTCGCGAGCACGTCCACGTCCACGGGCTGGTCGTGAATACACTTCTCGGGCCGCGTTGAAAGCCACACGGACCTTAGCGTCATGTCCTCGCGCCGCGAGCCCCACACCGACATCGCGTATTTCGCATAGATGTGAAGCTGGTCCGTCGCAGACGCCTCGCTCTCCTTCTTGGCTTCGCCCGTCTTCCAATCCACGATGTAGGTGTGGTCGTGGGTCACGATCGCGAAATCGTACTTGGCATAGACCGCGATTCTGTCCCAATCGAACCAGGGCGCCGTGCCCTTCTCGGCCACCTTCCAATAGCCTGGATCGAATGAGGTCACCCATTCGGGAATCTCCGACTCCTGGAAGCACTTGAGGCATGAATCGATTCGGGCGAAGAGCTCCTGTTTCTCGGACTCCTTATAGGGCAGTCCGTAATACACGCGGTCGATCGGCTGCCGCTTCAGCTCTTCCGGCTTCGATCGCGTCTTGCGCAGGTAGATCCAGCGCTCGGTGGTCGAAAGGTATTGATCGAAGTACTTCCTCGCCGCCTCTTCCAGTGTGACCTTCTTCGGCCAATGCCCCTTATCTTGGTAGGTGCGCAGCGCCCCCGTGATAGTGTCGTCCACCACCTGCCCGACAAACGCGTTGTGCGGCATGAGCTTAGATTCCAGGGAGATATCGACCTTGAGATCGTCTGGGAGCTTGTGCTTCTGATACTGAAGCGCCCAACGCCGCTCGCAGTCCCGAAACGCCCCGAGGCTCGTCTTGCTCAGGGAGGGAAACGGGGGCATTGGAGAGGCGATCGGCATGGCTAGGGAGCGAGCATACCGCGAAGCCCAATCGGACCCGCCGGCCACGGGTTGGCCGGCGGGTGCGACAGTGCAGGCTACTTCTTGATCGGGGGTTTGGCGCCCGATGCGGTCTTCGTCGTTTTGCGCTTGGCCGAGGATTTGGATGCCGGTACCGGAATGTACCGACGGCCATCCCATTGATATAAGCCAGGCTTTGGGGTTCTGCCAGATGGTTTGGCTGAGCTGTAAACCGGCACAAAGCCCTTGCCGTCCCACCGGTACATCGTAGGAGCCACCGCACGCTCCACGATGGCGGCAGGCGCCGAAGCGCTCGCGCGGACCGGGCGGTCGACGATGATGGCTGCAGGAGCTGTTGACTGACCGGAAATCGCCGGCGCCGCAGCTGGCGTCGTCGCTTGGCCCGCGGAATGGAGCGGGCCGGCACTTACCGCCGTCGTCGGCGCCCCTGCCTGGAGCACACCCGTTGTCTTGGCGGGCGCTTCAAGAGTGGCAGCGCCTTGCGGGGCAATTGCCCTTGTCCTGGTGAGATCCGCCTTGACCGCAACGCCTGGGGAGGCTACCGAAGTACCAGGCAGGTTCGGCACCGATGCCAAGGGGGCTGTTCCGCTGGCCGCCGATCCTGTCGTCAGAGCTTTCTCCTGTAGACCGGAAGGAAGAGTCGTCGCGGCTCCAGGAGCCGCGCGCAGCGTTCCATCCAGGCCGCCCGTCGAGCGTACAATCCCGCCCTGCGACGGGAGCGGGGAGCGTGGACTGGCAACGGCCGCGCCACCAAGACTATCGGTGACGCGCGCAGGAGCGGAAGCACTTCCTGCAGCCGTAACGCTCGAGAAAGGCACGGGAGCAGGGTGTGATCGAGAGGCGGCCGATCCTGTTGATGCCAAAGGGGCATCCGCCACTCTGGCCGAACCGGCAACTGCGGCGGTTGGAGCGTACTGGCCGTTGGCGATGGGGGTTGCGCGGGCGATCAGCGACCTCACCCGGGAACTCGCCACCGTACGATCATTGATCAGGTGGCCCTTGGGAAGCGGCCTGGAGTTGGAGCGGCGCTTAAACGTCCACTTCAGCGCAGACTCGATCTGGCCGCGTTGGCTGGCGCTGATGAGTTGTACGTGGCTGTCCACGAACGTCACGACCCGCACCTGGCCGCCGGAGAGCCGCTCAACCCAGAGGGGCGTCTCTGCCGGTTTCGGGATATCGCCATACCGAACACCCCCAACATTGATGTTGTAGAGGAATCGCCCTCCAGGGGCTGGTGAGAGAAACACGTCATTGTTTCGCGCGTAAGGCGCCAGGACGGGAACCACGGAAGCCGTGGATTGCACGTATGGCAGGACGTCATTGTAATCCGCCGCGTACATAACAGCGGCCGTGCCAAGCTGTCTGGCTCGGTGCATCGCTTCGGCGGCTTCGGCGTCTGCTCCTTGAGGCTCCAACTGAATGGCTGTGAAAGCAGTCACCGCGCATCCCATCAGGAGCAGCGCGGCCAAGCTCTGGACGCGGGTCATGCCCCGTGTTGAGTGCGTTGGAGAAAGGATGGATCTGAGTCGTTTGTCAATTCGAGGATGGGTCATGGCTGAGACTCCTGCCCCCAGAACAGGGGAGGTACGGCCGGCGGCCCCACGCGCTATCTGCAGCAGCGCGGAAGCGTACTCCGAAGGCGCTATTCCAGACCTGAGCGCATCTTCGTCGGCGGCCAACTCGGCATCCAACCTCATGGCTCGCGCGCCGAGCCAGACGAGGGGATGGAACCAGTAGAGGGCGCAGGCAAGTTCCGCGAGTAGCTGCTTCGCAGAGTCTTTACGGCGCACGTGGGCGAGTTCATGGAGGAGCACAGCCTCCAATTCGTTGGGCGCCCAATCAAGAGCGCCGATGGGGAGAACGATGGTGGGCCTGATCGCCCCCCAAGTGATCGCCGAGGGCGGTATGTCAGTGGTTGAAATCCTTAGAGCCAAGAGGGCTTGTGCCTCGCGGCGACAGCTTGCCACGGCGTTCTGGCGAGCCCCCGCCTCTTTGGCGAAGGGCCGGGTGTCCCGCCGTGCCAGACGCCTGAGACGAAGGGTCCCGAGAAAGAGCCGGAAGAGCACCCACAGGGCGCCGAGCACCCAAACTCCCAAAGCAGCCAGCGTCGGATCGACTCGGAATCTTGGCCGCATGGAGACCGTTTGGCGCTCTCCATCGGCCGCCGCCAGGCCCGATTCAAGACTCGATTCGATAGAAGGAGGACCCGCAGGCAGAACCACACCCTCGAAGCTCGGCACATTCACATCCAGCTTGCCGGCCGATGCCGTCGGTTCGGGCCTCACAGCGGGCAGAACCTTGAGCGCGAGTCTCGGGCCATTCAAGCTGGTGAGCAATGGAATCAGGCAAAGGCCAAGGAATGCAAAGACCCATACGGAGTTTGAGAGGGCCGGAGAACGGCGTCGGACGGCGAGGGAAACGAGTCCTGCGGCGACGATCAAGCAGGTGGCCCGCATAAGCGCGTCCGTCGCTGCCAATGCCCCGAAGCCAGGGCCCAGGTTCATGATCCCCTCCTGCGGGCATCTTCGATCAACTCCTGAAGGCGTATCACTTCTGCCTCAGAGAGCGGCCTCTCGCTTGGATCCAGCAAGGCGGCGACGACCCTTTCGATCGAGCCATCGAAGAAGTTCTGGACCACACCGTGGATAACGCTCCGAGCCATCTCCTCCTTCGGGACCTTGGGCTCGTAGATGTTCTTCAGCCCTTCGCGGCGCTGGACGACGTGGCCCTTCTCCACCAAGATCGCAAGCAGGGTGCGTACCGCTGTATTGCTTGGGGCATCCGGGAGCGCCTCGTGAACCTCCGATGCGGAGCAGGCCCCAAGACGATACAGGACCTCGATGATCTGGCGTTCCCGGCGGCTTAGCCCCTTTTGGGCATCCCCATCACGCATGGGCGCCCTCCAAAACATGACGGCCTGCAAAGCTCATGCCAAAATTTTGGCACATGTTTTCGAAAATGCCAAGGACTTTCTGCCAATTTCTTGGCGACCAAGGACAAAAGGCCCCTGCCGAGGTTCGGCAGGGGCCTTTGATTTGCTGCTTGGAGCCTATTGGCGGGCGCTGTGCTCGCGAATGAACGCCGGAATCTCAAGGTCCTCTTCGTCAAAAACGGCTTGTGTTTCCAACTCACCGCGTCGGCCGGCGGTGATTCCACGGTCGGTCACCATCACGGGGTCTCCGGCATTGGGAACCGGGGGAATCTGGGTCTTGCTGATCGCATTGAACGCATTGGCCACGGGCGACAAGTGGGATCGCTCGACCACTACGGCGCGCTCCGGCTCGAAGAGAGTGGGCGTGGCTTCACGCGACACGGGCTCGAATCCTGTCGCCAGCACAGTGATTCGTACAGAGCCGTCCATGTTCGGATCGACCACCGTGCCAAAGAAGATGTTGGCTTCGTCGGAATCGCACAGGCCATGGATGTACTCCATCGCCTCGTTAACCTCTTGAAGCGTGAGTTCTTCGTTGCTCGTGATATTGACCAGCACGCCTCGTGCACCGTTGATCGACTGCTCGAGAAGGGCGCTGTTGGTGGCGCTCTGCGCGGCTTGGAGGGCTCGCTGATCGCCTACTCCGAAACCGATGCCCATCAGGGCTGGGCCGGCGTTGTTCATGACGGCGCGCACGTCGGCAAAGTCAACGTTGATCGTGCCAGGGATCGTGATGATGTCGCTGATGCCCTGGACGCCCTGGCGAAGCACGTCGTCGGCCACGCGGAACGCCTCGTTGAGCGGGGTGCGCCGCTCGACCACCGACTGGATGCGGCTGTTGGGAATCGTGATGATCGTGTCCACGCGGCCCGTCAGCGCTGTGATGCCGTTATCCGCGACACGGAAGCGCTTCGGACCTTCGAACCCGAACGGCTTCGTCACAACCGCCACGGTCAGCGCGTTGATTTCACGGGCAAGATCGGCGACCACAGGGGCCGCGCCCGTTCCGGTGCCGCCGCCCATGCCGGCGGTGATGAACACCATGTCCGCGCCTTCGAGAACCTTGCGGATCTCGTTCTTGCTTTCCTCAGCTGCCGATTTGCCGATCTCAGGATTGCCGCCCGAACCAAGGCCCCGCGTAAGGTCGCCACCAAGCTGGACCTTCTTGGTGGCCCGGCTAAGGTCGAGCACTTGGACGTCGGTGTTCATCGCGATGAACTCCACGCCCTGGATGCCCGCTTCGATCATGCGGTTGACGGCATTCATTCCGCCCCCGCCCACTCCAATGACTTTTATGACGGCGTTTCCTGGGTTCACAATAGTTCCTTCCTCGCTGCGACAAGGTCTAGCGGCGAATGATGAGAAAGGCTCCTGCCTTCCGCGCCCCGCGGCGCGATCTCGGTCCATGAGATCCAACGATCAAATCAGCCCATGCAAATCGCAAAAACTGGAGTCGGAAGGTTACCTGCGGGGGATGTGGAAAACGCCAGTCCCTCTCGCAAAAATGTCAGGCCTTTCTTCCGAGAAGCGACATCAGCGTCCGGATGCGCTCTCCCCAACTACCGTCCGAGACCGCCGGTGACAGGTCATCGCTGCACGACTCGACCGCATAGCGCACCAGCCCGGCACAGGTCGCGAGTTCGGGCCGCGAGGCTTCTGCCGCGTGATGGCCCCTGAAATGGGGCACGGTCGGCTTGGCCTTCACGCCCGGAATGGTGGTCTCAAAGAGCTCGGTGATGCCCTTCATCTGGGAACCGCCACCGGTCACAGCCATCCCGCCGGGCGCCCGATCAAGGCACCCGCCGCGCTCAAGAGCCTCGCGTACCATCTTCGCGATCTCGCGCATCCTGGCCTCGACGATCTCGCAAAAGACTTTCCGTTGCATGGATCGGCGCTCGATCTGGCCCATTTGGAGCACCATGATGGACTCATTTTCGGGCACCATCGCCGCGATCGCGCATCCCGCAGACACTTTGAGCGCCTCCGCCTCCTCGGGTGAGACTTTCAGGAGCTTGGAGATGTCCGAGGTGACGTGTTTGCTTCCAAGTGGTACGGTGTCGGCAAAAATCGCCGTGCCGCCTTCGAACGCCCCGACCGCCGTCGAATCGCCACCGATGTCCACGACGATCGAACCATATTCCATCTGGTGGGAGGTTAGAACGCCCAACCCCGAGGCTACGGGCTCGTAAACAAATTGGTCGATTGCCCGGCCGCCGGCTTCGGCGATGCGCTCCATCAGCTCGATCTGCGCGCTCTCGACGCCGATGAGCAGGGTCGAAACTTCCAACCTTGAACCGGACTTCCCCAAAGGCGACTTCTTCGCCGGTCTGCCGTCGATGCGAAATTCTGCCGGGATCGCCTGAACCAGTTCCCTGCCGTCAGGTAGGGCAACCTGTCGGCTATGGTTCACGACCTGGAGCACGTCCTCGCGCGTGATGGCCCGTGTGCTCGGGAAGATCGGCACCAGGCCTTGGCCGAGCGTCGGCTGTCCTTGCCGCCCTCCGACACCAAAGACCACCGGAGTCCCCTTGAGCCCCGAGGTCGCTTCGACCCTGGAAAGGGCTACACCGGCGGCCTGAGCCACGACCTCTGCGTCCACGATGGCGCCCTTTCGAACGCCGTCATGAGGCTCTATGGCGAACCCAAGAACCTTGACCGAACCCGACGCGTCGAGTTCGCCTGCCAAGGCTGCGACTTTGGTGCTGCCGATATCGAGAACGACGGATTGGCTGGCGGTCATGGCGGAATAGGGTCCTCGTGGCCGTTGCGTCCGGCGGCGTCATAGGTACAGCCCCGGTTCGACGGCATGGCAACTCATAGCATAGCGGATTCAGGCGCGCTTAGCAATCCCCGCGCCGTCAATCGCATGAAGGGCTCAGGTCTTGGAGGGTTGCGCCTGTCGCTGCTGGTCGGCCAGACGTCGCTTTTCGCGCTCATCGGCCATTTTGGTCAGCATGAATCGGCGGATCAGGCTGAGGTTGGTGAAGATGCGCGTGCCCATCACGAGCACCGCTGCCAGCAGGAGGTTCATGCCGATCTTGTCGCCAAGCCAGGCCAAAAAGAAGGCGAACACGATGTTGGAGAGGAAACCCGTCACGAAGATCGCCGACGAGTACTTCCCCTCAAGACCGGACCGAATCCCACCGACGAGCGAGTCCAGACCTGCCACGCAAGCCACCGCGATGTACTTCCCGACGATCCCTGAGATCGGCCCCAGGCCGATCAACTTGGCCAAGAGCACGCCGAGCAGAAGCGCGGCCACCGGTATGAAGATCACTTGCTTGCCCCCGCAACCTGGAGGAACTTGGTTGCCGTGGCGCCCGCGTAGGCCGGAAGGTGGTGACGCTCGACTTTTTCCAGCGTCACCATCGCAGGGTCGGCCTGACGAATCTCGTCGAGCACACCGTTGCGAAGGTTCAACCCCCCGATCATCGCCTCGGGGTCTCCCACCGCCCTAATCCGGACTGGGGAAGCCACAGGAACGCCGTCCACCTGAATGGTCGGACCCACGCACCGGATGCTGGTCCGCCCGATCACCCGCTGGTTGTTGATGGCAATAGCCTCGGCGCCGGAGGCCCGCAGTTCGTTGACCACGCGGAGCACATCCACGTCGTGGACGATGAGGTCGTTGTTGGGGATGCTGCCCGAATCGGCGCGCTCGCTGTCTTTGAGCGTGATTGTCACGCCGGGCCCTTCGACCTCGGTCAGACCCGTAAAGAGCTTGGTGTCCTGCAGGGTGTCGTTCAGGACCTTGGACTGCCGGGTCTGATCTCCCATCGCGTTCTCGAGCTGGGTCTTCTCCTCGCGGAGCTTCTTGACTTCGACGGTCATGCGCTGATACTCATCGCGCAGGCTCTGCTCGATTTGGGCGGCGTTGAGCCTTTGGTCAAGGTCGATGTCCGGCCCGCCGCCGCGTCCACTCTCACGGGACACGGGTATCCAGGCGAGGATCATCATGAACCCCAGAACCAGCGAAAGCATGCTGACGGGCAGCACCCAGGGCGCTCCGGTGGCTCGGTGAATAAATGGGTTCATGGATTGTTGGGCCTATTCTTTGGGACGGCTGTTGGACGGCTTGGGGATACGAGGTTTATCGCAGAATTTTGGTCCAGCAGCGAGGGGTTTCGCTGAAGGAGCGATTGCAGCTTTGCAAACTTGCCTTTCAACCCGGCGGCGCTACCCAATTCGACGCGAGCCCGCCCGGGAAGTTCCACGCGGCAGCCGCCTCCGGCCTCGATGACGACACGCGCTGCCGCACCCCTGGCGCCAGCCAGCTTGTAGTCGGCGCAGGCCAAGCAGATCAGGGCGGCGGCCCCCGCATTCCAACGGCCGCCGAGGGCCAGTTGTGGGGCGTGGGCCGTGGCGGGAACGCTTACCAGAGGCAAACCCTCGACGGGTTCGGGAGACCGGAAAACCTCCCCACGGTCGCTGAGATAGAGCCCTGGGGGCTCGGCAAGCCGGCCCGCGGCCTTCATGGCTACCAGCGCAAGGGTCCCCGAGCCAAACACAGACCTCCGCAGGTCGGCGGTTCGAATGCTGGGCAACGCCTGAATTCTCGTCTCGATGGCCCTCGGGTTCACCCGCATGCTGGGCACAGCGCGGAGCTTTGCAAGTTCTGATTCGATCAGCGGGCGCAGCTTTTCGGGCGCCCCCTCGACCTTGACCCTCCGTACCGACGTCGCGGAGCTCCACCAGAGTCCGGCGGCGACGTTGGCGATCACGCAGACCCAAAGGAACTGCGAGAAGGAGATCGGCGCCCGGCGTCTACGTCTCCTTCGCATGGCACTCCATCGCGTTGCGGACGATCCAATCGCAGAGGTCTTCGAAGCTGATCCCGTCCACGCCGGCGGCGCGCGGCAGCAGAGAGGTGGGGGTCATGCCCGGGAGGGTGTTCACTTCGAGGACGAACACGTCGTCGTTCCGCACGATCATGTCGGTCCGGGTGGCGCCCCTGCATCCAAGCGCCCGATGAGCCTCAAGGGCAATGCGCTTGAGTTCATCGAGCATCGCCGCGGGCAACCGAGCGGGGCAGATTTCGTTGGTCGCGCCCGGTGTGTACTTCGCGGCAAAGTCGTATTGTCCCGAATCCGGCACGATCTCGACGGGCGGCAGCGCACGGTCTCCCAGCACGGGCACCGATACCTCCACACCCTCGATCAGCTCTTCGATCAGAGCTCCAGAACCGTAGGCCAGGGCCTTCTCGACAGCCGTCGCAAGTTCCTCAGCCGACCTAACAAAACTCAACCCGACGGTCGATCCCTGGGCATTGGGCTTGACGACGAGGGGCACTTGTAGCTCTCCCCTCCCTTGTTTTTCGCGAAGCGGAAAATGCTTCCGAGTCCCGGCTTGTCGGGAAGGGAGGGGTCGGGGGAGGGAGACATCGAGCTCTTCGACCGAGGAGAAAAGCCTCCCCATCGGCACCTTTATGCCCCGCGCCTCCAGTACCTGCTTGGTGAGCTGCTTATCCATCGCGATGGCACTGGACTGAAGGCCAGACCCCGTGTACGGGATGTGCAGCATCTCGAAAAGGCCCTGAAATGCGCCGTCTTCGGCGTTGGTCCCGTGGACGCAAAGAAAGGCCAGGTCCGGTCGGTTTGGTCCTTTGAACGCAGCAAGATCGCCCTTGGAGAGCAGAAGGTCGGATACGTCAAATAGGTCGTATTCGTAGCCCTTCTTTCCAAGGGCTTCCGCCACAGCCCTCCCGCTGTGCAGCGAGACCTCCCGCTCGGCCGAATCGCCCCCATAGATCACGGCGACCTTGAGCGGCCTTCCCCACTCCTCGATCGGCCGGCCCCCATAGCCTCCTATTCGCTTCAACTCCTCGACCAGGGCCGGCGCGAACTCCGAGATATTCCCGGCGCCCATGCCCACGACCACGTCGCCGGGACGGGTCATCTTGGCAACCTCTCTTGGCAGCAGATGCCGCGACGGGATGTAGCGAACGGGTTTGGTGACCAGCTCCGCGATTCGCGCGGCGCTCATCCCCGGCATCGGCTTCTCGCGGGCGGGATAGATGTCGGTGAGCACGACCAGGTCTGCCAATGACAACGCTTCGGCGAAGGCCTCAAGGTGCTCGGCTGTGCGGGAATAGAGATGGGGTTGGAAGACGACGATCAGGCGTTTGCGCCCAGGAAGCCACTGAAACCAGTGAAAACGGACGGCTTCGAGCGTCGCTCGTACTTCAGTGGGATGGTGGGCATAGTCGTCGATGACGTCGACGCCTCGAACCGTATCCCCAATGAACTCAAGGGGCGATTCCTGCAAGATCTGCTGCCTGCGCTCAGCTCCGCCAAATCGAAGAACGGGCATGACGCACTTTGCCATCTCGGCCCCGACAACTTCGCATGCCACGAGCGCGCCAGCCGCGTTCGATTCGTTGTGGATGCCTCGTTGCTGAACGCTAAACATCAATAGATCGGGGTCGTAGCTCGCGAGTTGGACCAGCTGGTCTCGACGATACTCCTCTCCCCTGGCAGTTACCTGCTTGGCAAGGTCCGCAGCGCCGGAGTCATCTCCGCAATAGAGGAGAGCCCCCTCATCTGGCACCTTTTCAACGAACCGCTTCACACTCTCCTTCAGATTCTCAAACGTCCCGTGGTAGTCCAAGTGATCCGGTTCCAGGTTCGTCAGAACCACGATCGTCGGCGTCAAATCGTGAAAGCTGTCGTAGGCCTCGCACGCCTCCACCACCGCCCACTCGCCACGGCCCTCGACCACCGCGCCACCAAACTCCGGGACCTCAGCTCCAACCACGATCGTGGGGTCCATTCCCGCCGCCCTCAGGCCCGCGCCGATCATGCCAGTGGTCGTCGTCTTGCCATGGGTGCCCGTGACGGCGATCACTTTCTTGTCACGCAAGAGCCAGCCGAGGAGCTGTGAGCGCCGAAAGAGTGGGCATTCCAACTTGCGCGCCGCGGCAACCTCGGGGCTCTCATCGAGCGGGATCGCGTCGGAGAGCACCAGTTGGTCGCCCTCGCGGATGCCGTCGCCAAAGTGCCCGATGCGCACCGGGATGCCGAGCGTTTCCAGCTCCGCCGTGATCGGGCTCGGGTTGGAGTCGGAACCGCGCACGTCGAGTCCCCGGTTCTTGAGCATCCGTGCCAGGCCGCTCATCCCGGCGCCGCCGATCCCAACCAGAAAGAAGGTCTTGCTCGCCGAAAACGTCTCGGCGGGTGCGAACGCGGTCTGGATCTCCTGTTTGGTTCTCACCGCTTCCTCCCCATCAGCGCCGCCTCATTGACCAGCGCCACCACGCGCTCGGTCGCATCCGGTACATCCCATTTTGCCAGCGCTTCAGAAGCGCGCTCGCGGCGAGATTGATCGTCTAGCCAGCCCAAAATCTCCGCCTCTAATCTCGCCGGGGTCACTTCGCTCTGCTCCAGCACGCTGCACGCGCCCATCGCTTCGAGCTCCTTGGCGTTATGGTACTGATGGTTGGCGTGGGCATGGGGCAAAGGCACAAAGATCCCCGGCAGTCGAAATGCAGCGGCCTCGGACAGGGTCCCCACTCCCGAACGCGCCACCAAGAGCGTGGATCGGCAATAGGCCTCCGCCATGGCATCGACGTCCAAGAAGGAACGCACTTCGTAATCGTCTTTCAATCCCAATCTCTCATACGAATGAAACACCGCTTCGAAGTGATTTCTTCCCGTGGAATGCAGCCAGTGCATCGCACGGCCCACCATGCGCTGGGCCGCACCGAGGCTCGCCTCGTTCAAGGCTTGAGCGCCCTGCGATCCTCCGGACACCAGGATCAGGGGCAGAAGGTCGCGCGGCTGAGGGTTGCGCGCCGCATCGCGAAGCTCCTTTCGAATCGGCTGCCCGGTGCGTACGACCTTGCATCCGGGAAACTGCGCCGCAGCGCTCTCAAACGTCGTTGCAACGGCATAGGCTTTCGGCGCGAACATCCGATTGGTCCGACCCGGCACGCTATCGCCCTCATGGATGACCACAGGAATTCCCAATGCCTGGGCGGCGCTGACCACCGGTCCCGCTGAATAGCCACCGGTCGAGAAGACCGCGTCAGGGCGCAGCTTTCTCAGCACCGGCTTGACGGCGATCCGCGCGCGAATCAGCCCGCCCAGACTCTTCCAACCGCGGGGCGTCTTGAGGCTGTAAAGCGGCGCAGAGGGAAAGCCCCGAAACACGATTTCCAGCTTCTGGCACGCGGCGGATTCCTGGCCCCTCAATGAGCCCAAGTAGACGATCTCCGCGCCGTCTTCCCTGGCCTGCCGCGCGACCTCAAGCGCGGGATAGACGTGTCCGCCCGTCCCGCCACCGGTGATGGCCAGTCTCAACGGCTTCCTCCTGTTTCTTCTTGGGCGCAGGCATGGGGACCAGCGCGGACTGGCACATTCCGATCGCCACCCATAGGGCGACCAGGCTCGATCCTCCCGAGCTGACAAACGGAAGCGGGATGCCGATGGCCGGCAGCGTCCCGTTCGCCATCAACAGGTTGGTGACCGATTGCACGGCGATCCACGCACCCACCCCCGTCAAGACCAAGCCTCCAAACTTCGAGGGCGCTTTGGGGGCGAGCAGAAAGAGCCTCAAACTGAGCGCCGCAAGCAAACCGACGACGGCCAGCCAGCCCAAGAAGCCCGTCTCTTCTGCGATGGTCGAGGCGATGAAGTCGGTCGTCCGCGCGGGCAAGATGTGCTTGGCGCGGCCGTTGCCAATCCCTATCCCGAGGATGCCCCCGCCCGCCATCGAGAGCTCCGACTGATTGCTCTGGAACCCGATGTCGTCCATCAGCGCTGCTTCGTGCCGGTGGAAGTGGTTCATGATCCGCTCCATCCGGTAAGGCTCCATCTTGACGGCCACCAGCATCATCAGCAGACCCGCGACGGTTCCCACGATCATCGTCTTTTTGGAGACGCCGCCGGTCCAGCACATCAGGTAGCCGACCACGGCGAGCACGGCAGCGGTGCCGAGGTCCGGCTCCATCGCGATCAGGGCGAGCGCGAGGACCGCCCAGATGCCTGGCATGCAGCGCTGGAGCTTGGGCAGGCCCACGTTGTCCATCCAGAGCGGAAAGCTCTTTTGCCGCTTGATCTTGTCCGGCCAAGCTTTACGGTTCGCGAAAACCCCGGCAAAGTAGAGGATCAGAGTGACCTTTGCGAGCTCGGCGGGCTGGATAGGGATCGGCCCCAGCTTGATCCAGCGCGTCGCGCCGTTCATCTCGTACCCGATGCCCGGAATCTCCACGGCAATCAGCGCCAGAACGGTCAGCAGCCAGAGGAAACCCGAAGCCCTGAGCCAGGTTCTGGGGCTTCTTCCCGCAACGAAGACCCCCGCAGCCAGCGCCACAGCCGTGAACAAGAGCTGCATCAAGAACTCGCGCGGGAGGATCGAAAGGTCGCGCTGGATCGAGCGCGGGTAGGCCGCGTCGAAAACGAAAAACAGTCCAACGAACGTTAAACAAAGGGCGAGCCAAAACAGCCCGCTATCGCGCATCAAAACGCTTTTTTTCATGGTCGCCACTCCTTGGCTTTCATGGTGTTTCCGCCCATCCTGGGCGATTCATTAGTTTAGACGTTTCTCGAGGCAGAAATATCCAAGTCCTGGGCTATTCGCTATGGAGTGCGGCGACTAGGGGCTTTACGCCATGGCGAGGCGCGAAGGGCGAAGAGCGAGGTGCGAGGTCCGAGGTCTGAAGTGCGAGGCAGGGGTGAAGATTTCCACCTCGCCCCAACGGGGAGAGGTCGGTGAACGCAGTGAACCGGGTGAGGGGGATGGGAGAGATGGCTCAAGGGGAGTCAAGCCAAGCTTTCGCCATCGCTCGAAACTGGACTCCACGATCGCGAAAGTCGAGGAATTGGTCGGTGCTCGCAACCCCCGGCGCCAGCATGATGGTGTCGCCCCGTGTTGCCTCCATGCAAGCTGCCAAGAATGCCTGGGAAAGCGTGTCGAACACTTGCCATCGGCCGCCGAGCTGCGCGTTGATGCTCTGCGCGTCCTTGCCGAAGAGGTACGCAGTGTGCCCAGATTGGTCCAGATACTCCTTGACCGGCGCAAAGGCAAGCTCTTTATTCTCTCCGCCCATCAGCAGCCTCTGGGGGCCCTCGACGCTTTGGCTCGACGCGATCACGGCGCCGGGATTGGTGCACATCGAGTTGTTGATGACTGTAACGCCGCCTCTTTCACCCAAGAGCTCCATCCGGTGCTCAAGGGGTTTGAAGGCCTTGAGGCCATCCAGAAGCTCGGCACGAAGCGGATGAATTTGGGAGTGCGGCTCCAGCGCAGCCGACGCCAAGAGCGCCGCACACAGCGCGTTTCGGTAGTTGTGTGGCTCAGAAAACGGCAGCTCGGCCTTTGCGATCTCCCGACCCAAGATCTTCAGGAAACCAATCGTTTCCAGCCCCATGGGGCTGGAACACCTCTCCCCACTCTCACCATTCTCACCAGTCTCACCATTCTCACCATTCTCACCCTGTCCCCGATACCCCCAAACCTCCACCCCTTCCGGTGGTTTCGTCGCGGGGTCGTCGAGATTCCACACCGCGATACCGCTACCTGCCATGTTGCGGAAGATCCGATGCTTCATCGCGGCGTACTCGGCGAAGCCCTTGTAGCGGTTCAGGTGGTCCTCGGTGAGGGTCGTGATCGTGGCGGCAATGGGCTTGAAATCGCGGACGAATTCGAGTTGAAAGCTGCTGATCTCAGCGACCAGAACCTGGTCCGGGGTGCTGTGCAGGGCCGCGTCTGTGAGGGGCATCTCGGGGTAGCCGCTGCCCGCGATGTTGCCGCAGAGCACCGCGTCCACCCCGACGGCTTTCAGGCAGAGCCACGTCATGGCGGTGGTGGTGCTCTTGCCGTTGGTGCCCGTGATGGCGACGATCGGCGCTTTGGAGATGCGATAGGCGAACTCGACCTCGCTCAAGACCTCCAGCCCCTCTTCGACCGCCTGCTGCAGCCTGGGACTGCGCATCGGGACCCCGGGCGAGGTGACGATCAGGTCGCAGCCGGTCTCGGTGAAGGAGCCGTTCCAGTCGCCTTGCACCGGCACACCCAAGGCTTCGAGTTCACGCGCAGCCTCTTGCTTTGGGGCACCCACGATGGGCCGCTCGTCGAAAACCATCGGCCGCGCGCCGAGCTCCAGCGCCGCCTTGGCGACCGACACGCCGGATCTGCCAAGGCCGAGGATGGCGAGGGATTTGCTGGTCATCACATCCACCACAGCTTTGGTGCCGTTTGCTGCGCCACCGAAATCGCTGCAAACGAGGCGATCGCCTGGAATAGGTGGAACATAGAGACGACCCTATATTCAGACCACCCAGCTGACTCAAAAGCGTGGTGGATTGGTGTCTTGGGGAATAACCGCTTCTTGCGCAACTTGACAGAGAGGATCTGTAGCGGCACAGGAACCAGTTCGGCAATCAATACGAGGCTCAAGAGGAATACTGAGACAACCCAGCCGGGGGAGGACGGCAGGAGTTCATGTTGACCACCGGACTGCAACGTCAACCAGCCAAGCACTGCACCGATTGGCAACGAGCCAACATCTCCCATGAAGACCTTCGCCGGCGGAGCGTTCAACACAAGGAACGGGAGCGATGCGCCGACAACCGTCAGGCTCAACCACATCTGGCACAAAGGGGCATGCCAAAAGTACCCTATGCCGGCGAGAGACAGGCCGAGGATGACCGCCAACCCCCCAGCTAAGGCATCCATTCCGTCCGAGAAGTTGAAGGCATTGCTGAACGCCACTATCACGAACGAGACCTCGAACGCAGTTAGCGGATCCGTGTAGCCCGAGTACCAAGCGGCAGGCAGAGCACATGCAAACTGCATGACCAGCTTCGGAACCCAACCCAACCCTCGTTTTGGCGGAAATAGCTTAGGCACTGCGAAGTCGTCCAGAAACCCAATCAGACCGAACCCAAGCAGGAGTATCGGCCAGGCAACTGCATTCCCAACGATTCGAACAGGACTCCCGAAGGCTGGCGACTCCCGGTTTGGGAAGAGGGCTCCTCCTTCAATGCCAATGAAATACGCAGCAAGTAACCCGACGAGGATGATGAGACCGCCCATCGTCGGCGTGCCTTGCTTCGCCTTGTGTTCGGGCACGAATTCGCTTACAGTTTGGTGAGACCGCCACGCAATCAGTGCGCGAAACACAAATGGCGCTGCTACGGCCGAAGGTATGAGGCCAGCCCAGAACCCCGACCTCAATAGGCCGAATACGGAGTCTTCGCGCACGAATTCTGGGTTCACCGGTTCTGCACCTTGGCTTCTTTGGACGCCACCACCCTTTCCAACTCCATCGCCCTGCTCCCTTTGATTAGCACCGTGTCGCCGGGCATGGCGCTGGCCACAAACCGCCGAACCACGTCAATATCTTCCGCCTGGGTGAGCTGATGCTCCTCCATCCCCGCTGCCGAGCATGACTCTGCCGCGAACCGCGTCAGGCCACCAAAGAAACACGCCCTAGCGGGCTTCACGGCGGCGATCATTCTTCCCACCTCCCGGTGGGCTTCTTCAGCGAGACCGCCAAGCTCCCTCATTTCCCCCATGACCACAAGACGGCTGCCCGCGCATGGAATTTCCGCGAGCGCCTCCAAAGCCGCCTTGAAGCTCGCCGGCGCGGCGTTGTAGGCGTCCATCACAACGGTCACGCCGTCCCGCTGGATCACTTCCATGCGGCCCCCTGGCAGCTTTGCTTCTGCGATGGCATCAGCTGCGGCTTCGAGGTCCACTCCAGCGTGACGCGCCACCAAGAGCGCCGCCGCCGCGCTCAGGGCGATGTGCCGCCCGACCGCCGGGAGCCGAACCTCCACTCGTTCTTCGCCGACTTCAAATACTGCCAAGGCGTCCGTCCAGCTGTTGGCCGTGTAGCCAACGATTCGGCAATCCGAGCCGGCGCCAAAGCCAAACGTCGCCACTGGGCACGGCGCCTGCGCCCGCAGGATGCCCAGAAAGTCGTCGCCCGACCAGGCCACCGCGAGCCCATCGGTTGGCAGGGCTTCGAATAGCTCCGCCTTGGCTTCGGCGATCCCTTGCCGCGACCCGACCAGTTCGATGTGGCTCACACCGACATTCGTGATCACGCCGATGGTCGGCTGTGAGAACGCCGCCAGGTGCGCAATCTGACCAAATCCCCGCATCCCCATCTCGACGACCACGGCCCTCTCGTCGCCGTCCAACTCAGCCCAGAGGAGCGGCGCGGTGAGCTCCGTGTTGCGATTGCCCTCGGTCTTGGCGACCTTGCCGAGCGGCTTGAGCGCTGCTGCCACGAGCTCCTTGCAGGTGGTCTTGCCTACGCTCCCGGTCACGCCCACCACGGGTCCCCTGAATGCCTCCCGGAAGTGGAGCGCCATTTGAGCCAGAGCTTTCACGACATCCGGGACCAAGATGTGGGGTCCCTCTATCGGCCTGTCCGCGAGCACCGCAACCGCTCCGCCGGCGAGTGCTTGGGGTGCGAAGTCGTGCCCGTCCACGTTTTCACCCACGATGGCGATGAAGAGGTCGCCCGGCCTGACCTGGCGGGAGTCCAGGGCGAAGCCTGAGATTGGGCTCGTACCAAGGCTCTCTACAGAACCTCCCACGATCTCGGATAGTTCGATAGGACGTATGGGTCGCATGGGTCAAATAGGTCGAATGGGTCGAATGGGTTGAATGAGTCGAATAGGTCCTATCCCTTGGCGGCCCTCGCGGCGAGCCCCTCTCGGGCGAGCTCCCGGTCATCCATGGGATATTTCGTCCTGCCGATAATCTGGTAGTTTTCGTGCCCTTTGCCGGCGATTACGACGATGTCGCCGGGCTCGGCCAGCTTGATAGCGAAGGCTACTGCTTCGCGGCGATCGATGATGAGGGCTGCCTTTGTGGATGCCGCCGCCACCTCCGCAAGGATCGCCGCCGGGTCCTCGGTGCGGGGATTGTCGCTGGTCACCACTGCAAAGTCTGCGAGTCGAGAGACCACTGCAGCCATCTTGGGGCGCTTGGTGCGGTCGCGGTCTCCACCGCATCCGAACACCACGATCATGCGCTTGGGATTCAGCTCGCGAACCGAGATGAGCAGCTTCTCCAAGGCGTCTGGCGTGTGGGCGTAGTCGACCAAAATGCCAATTCCGGCATCATTGAGCACGGCCTCAAACCGCCCCGGGACCGGTTTTGCAGCGCGAAGACCCTGGATGGCCTCAGCCAGCGAGTATCCAACCGCCAGCAAGCCCGAGCAGGCGCTGAGCAGGTTGCGCACGTTGAAGTTGCCGCCCAGCGCGGATTCCAGCAGACCATCCTTGCCTCCATAGCCAAGCCAGAGCTTGATTTGATCCACGCCAACCCTGATAGGTCCGCCCCTCAATTCTCCAGACTCCATTCCAAAGGTGATCGTCGGCAGCAACAGATGCCTTGTCCACTCCCGCCCTACGGGGTCGTCCACGTTCAGCGCTCCGACAAACCGCTTCTTCGATTGGGCCGGAAGGTCCGAGTACAGCCGCCACTTCGCCCTCTCATAGGCCTCCATCGAACCGTGAAAGTCCAGGTGGTCCTGGGTCAGGTTGGTGAACACCGCCGCATCGAACTCGATCCCGTCCACGCGCCGCTGCTCCAGCGCATGGCTGCTGACCTCCATGACCATATCGGTGCAGTTCGAATCGCGCGCCTCGGCGAGCAGTCGCCACACCTCCGGCGCAAAGGGGGTTGTGTTGCTGAGTTCGCGTTCCTTGTCGGGGGTCTGAAAGCCCAGGGTCCCCAGGTACGCCGCCCTCCTTCCGAGCGCGTTCAGGGCGTCTCGGATCACGCAGGCTGTGGTCGTCTTGCCGTTCGTACCCGTCACGCCGATCACGCGCACCGTCGCGGCCGGGTTGCCGTTCAGCAGCTTGCAGATCCGCCACAGACCCTCGGCAAAGGCAAGGTCCTTATCCTCGATAAGGAGCGCTGGAATCCCCATCTCGACTGCTTGCTCGAAACCCTCTCGACTGTGCGTGAGCGCGGCGGCCGCACCAGCATCCTTGGCGCCTGGCAAAAACCGGTGCGTGTCCCCGGTAGGGCTGGGCATGCTGATGAAAAGATCGCCGGGCTGCACGAGGCGCGAATCCTCACACGGCCGCAAGACTTCGGCATCGCCGGACAAGGCATCGAAAGTGACACCGGCCAGCGAACCTAGCTCCGAGATCAGGGGCATGAGAGCTTGATACCCGTTAGGCCGTTACGGCTGCCTCTGAGATTGGCCGGGCTTGGGTTCATCGGCGGCGGTCTTCGACGATTCAGCAAGCGTCGGTCCGGTGGGCCGAGCCGAAGGCTGGATCCCGTAGCGCCGGATCGCCGCGCGGGCCATGTCTGTGAACACCGGTCCCGCCACATCGGCGCCGTAATACTTGTTCCCCTTCGGGTGGTCCACCATGACCAGAATCACGACCTTGGGGTCGTTCGCCGGCACCATTCCCACGAAGTTGGACACGTACCCCGTGCTACCCTTGCCGATCTTCTGTGCCGTTCCGGTCTTTCCGCCCAGCCGAAAACCGGGAATACGCAAGGTCTTTCCTGTGCCTCGATTGGAGTCGATCACAGCCTCCATGAATCCGAGCACGGTCTTGCTGGTCTTGGAGGTGAACAGACGGCCGGCCTCTTCGATGGGCTGCTGCCTGTCGCCGATCGCCTTGATGAGACGGGGCTTCATCCGCACGCCGTCGTTTGCCAGGGAGGAAAATGCGCTCATCAGCCCAAGCGGTGTGCAGGTCATCGATTGCCCGAAACCCATCGTCGCAAGCTGAAGCCGTTTGGCATATTCGTCGCGTTTGTAGTGCCCGTTCGCCTCCAGCGGCACCCCTATGTCTGACTTCTCCATTAGACCGCTCTCATCCAGGAACCGGGTGTAGCGCTCATAGCCCACCCTAAGGGCCCAGGTCGCCGCGCACACGTTGCAGCTTCGCGAAATCGCATCCACCGGGTGAAGAAGCCCGTGCGCGCGGGTTCCGTGGTGCTTGTCACACTTCACCGAATAGCCCGAAATAGGGTCCAGCGCGCCCCTGCAGTAGAAGGTCTCTCCAGGAGTCACCACCCCCGCATCCAGACCCAGCCCAAGCGTGAGCACTTTGAAGGTCGAGCCCGGCTCAAGCGCGATCATGTAATTCGGGTTCAGGTCGGTCATGACCTTTTGTTTTCCTACAGGTTCGCCGACCCGGTCGGGATCGAGGCTCGGCCAATTGGCCATTGCCAATATGTCGCCGGTCTTGGGGTCCATGGCGATCGCGACGCCACGGTCCGCATGGTTCGATTCGACCGCTTGTCGGATCGCGTTGGCGGCCGCAAGCTGCATCGAACTGTCGATCGTCAGGGTGAGCGACTCGCCGTCCTGTCGCGCCTTCGAGCGGCTATCCAGGCGCATCGGAAGGAACGCCCCGGTGCGGTCGGTGACGCCGATCGTCACGCCGTTTGTGCCCGACAGGGTCTTGTTTTGGCTGAGCTCCAGCCCTGCTTGGGGCTCGCCATTTCGGAAGTAGCCGATCAGGCCAGCCGCGGCCTCTCCGAGCGAAAAGCCCCTCTTCCGGCTTGGACCCACTGAGATCCCATCGGCCCGCCAATTCGTTCGGACGGCTTGTACGGCGCGCATCTGTTCGCGGGAAAGCGCCTCAGGCCAGAACATGGTCTTTTGCCCGCTGTCTTTCAGGCGGCGCATTTCGGCCGCCGGCACCCCGCAGGCTGCCGATAGCTCCATGAAGAACGCGTCGCTGTCGGGGAGCTTGTCGAAGATCAGCCCAAACTCGCAGGAGTCTTCGTTCTGGGCAAGGGGCCCTCCGTCGCTGGAGAGGATCGGGCCGCGCCTGGCGGGGTCCACGGACCGGATCAGATACCGGCCGCTCTTCTCCCCCAGATCGAGAATGTCTTCGCGCCCAAAAACCTGAACGCGCGCCTGAGACAGCCCAGCCAGCGCAAACGCGCCGCCGATCAAATAGGGCGACCACGCGCGGACCTTGCCTTCAGTTGGTCTTGTTGGCATGGCTCTGCTTAGGGGACGCTTGCGGAACCGCTTGAGCCGCATCGGGGGCGATGAATCCGTTGGCCCTAGCCCAGCCGGCGATCGAATCCAGGCTGAGCAAACCGTCGACCTGGTGCTGCAGCACGGCCTCAGCTTGACGAGCCTCTTGAGCCCGGGCGAGAGATTGGAGGCTCTCGCGGCGCGCCTTTTCGAGCAAGACCTGCCCGCTCAAAGAGCCTACAACATAGGTAAGCGCAACCACGGTGAAGAACACCGACGTACGAACGGCCAAAAGGCTGTTCGTCCTGGTGGCGGCTCGCGCCCTGATCCTTGGGCGAGCGAGGACTTCTGTTCTTCCAACCGGTATTGCGCTCATTTAGGGGTTACCATCCGTGGCCAAAGTGCATCCATGCAAATCGAGTGACGATCAGGTTCAGCCTGAACCTGGGGCCGGCCTTATCAGGCCGACCTCCTAAGGGACCGAAGCTTGGCGCTTCGGCTCCGAGGGTTCCGGCGTTCCTCTTCCGTGTCTGGGACGACCGGCTTCCTATGGAGCTCGAGGTAGCCCTCGTTGGCGAGGTCGCGAAACGTCCTCTTGACGATCCGGTCCTCACCCGAGTGGTACGCGATGACGCAAAGCACGCCGTTCGGCGCCAGCGCGGAAGCGGCGTCCCTGAGGGCCTCTTCCAGACCTTCCAGCTCTCGGTTCACCAGAATCCGAATGGCTTGGAAGGTCCTTGTGGCCGGATGGATCCGCTTGTCCCTGGCCTTAGGCGGGATCGCCGCAAGGACGCAGTCGACCAGGTCCTGCGTGGTTCTCAAGGCACGGCCCCGACGAAATTCCACGATCTTCCTTGCGATCGCCTTCGCCCACCGCTCGCCGCCCAGCTCCTGGATCGCCTCCTCAAGCTGGCCTTGGCCCATCTTATTCAATAGGGCCGACGCGGGCTCATTTCGCGTGACGTCTTGGCGCATGTCGAGCACGCCTTCCTCCGCGAAACTGAAGCCACGCTCGGGCCTCTGCAACTGGGCCGAATTCAGCCCTAAATCGAGCAGGATGCCGTCCGCCGCGAGCCCAAGCCTCTCGAGAACGGACTTGACCTGGCGGAAGTCCTCATGAAAGAGGTGCACCTGAACGCCCTCCGGAGCCCCCAAACGCTCAATCGCGAGGGAGAGCATGTCGGCGTCCCAGTCCAGTCCCACCAGCGTCCCACCGGGACGGATGGCCTCGATCAGCTTCTGGCTGTGGCCGCCGAGTCCCAGGGTTCCATCCACCATGACCGCACCGGGCCGAGGGCACAAATCCCTCAAGACCGGATCGAGCAGCACGGGCACATGCCTCGGCGCTGGTCCCACCAGGGCATCGCCATCGGGCGTCGCCGCGGCCACGTTCAACCCTGGAAGCCGCCGGGCACGCATCGTGGGTGACCACGAATTGTGAAACCCGGCGGTCCAGACTCTTCGCGGCGGTTCGGCCCAGGCCCTCACTGCCCTCTCTCCTTTGCTTGCTCTTCTCGCTCTTTGGTGTGTCGTGATCGGATCAATTCGTTACTGATGTCTTGGTAAGCCCCCGCCAGGAATGACCGCCTGCCCGAATCGAGCGTGTTACCCTGAACGCGCGACCACGGGAGCGCCTTCCAAATCTCAATTCGGTCGCAGCACCCCGCAATCTTCACTTTGTCGCCCTTGTCCAGCTTTGCCGCTTCCCTCAGGTCTGCCGGCAGGACGAAGCGATTCTGCTGGTCAAAGTTGATACCGTCTGTCGCCGTGCTCATGAGGCAACGGGTGAACTCCTGTCGGGCCGGATGCATGGTAGGCAGGGACAGTGCCTCTTCAACCAGAGCCATCCAAACCGACTGGGGGTACATGACGATGCAGTCGGCCGTGTAGGCCATGACGAAGTTCTCGCCGATTCGCTGGACCTTCTTGGTGGTCAGGGTGATGCGGTACTTGTCGTCGAGGGTGGCCTCATCGGTTCCGATGAGGGGCTTGGAAACATCGATCCCTCCCGCGTATACCACCGTTCTTCCGCCCTAAGGTTTTCACGGGCGGCTTCGCGTCCATGCTAGCCGCCCGAAAGATCTGGAGAGAGCACCCCGCCCATCCCCATCGACCCAATCCTGCCAATCCGTGGCGATTTGTCGATGTAGGGATATTACTGGGAAGATTGTCGATCTGCAAGACATTTTAGGAAGAATTTAGGGTTTTTTCTTCCACGACTATCACGTGTCTGCTATATAGTAGACGCATGTATTCTTCCCAGCTCTGTAAAGCAACACTATTTGGCTACCCACTGGGCATTGGCGTTAGGCATTGGGGCGTTAGGGCATTAGGGCTTCAGGTGACAAGGTGCTCGGTTTTCAGGTTCTCGGGCCATTACGGTTGCTGGCCAAGGTCTCATCTTTCATCTCTCATCGCCCTTCGCTCTTCGCCTCCGGCATCACCCCACCTCGGCGTATTGTCGGCGGTCGTACACAAGGTCTTCCGCGATCCGCCAGACCTCCTGTTCCACTTTGTTCTCGGGCACGATCTTGGAAAAGTGCACAATCGCGGCGGTGAGGCCGGCTT
The DNA here is from genome assembly GCA_016223145.1 of Armatimonadota bacterium. NCBI lineage: Bacteria > Bacillati > Armatimonadota > Armatimonadota bacterium. The sequence goes on from JACRPN010000013.1 coordinate 172,229, forward strand.
GGCGGCACTCGTGAAGAAAAACAGAATTTAGAACCGGCCGCGAGACCGCTTTCAGCCCGAATGACACGTTCGAGACACCCAGGATGGTATTCACACTCGGATGGCGGCGGCGCACCTCGCGGATCGCCTCGATCGTCGCCACGGCGGAGGCGCGGAACTCCTCGTCTCCTGAGCCCAGCGTGAAGGTCAGGCAATCGAGAAACACATCGTGATCAGGAAGACCGTTCGCGCGCGTACGAGAGAGGATTCGCTCGGCAATCTCGACCTTCTTCTCGGCGGTCTTTGCCATGCCGTCCTCGTCGATGGTGAGCGCCACCACCGCTGCGCCGTACTTGCGGCAGAGCGCGAGAACCTTCTCGGTACGCGTCTCACCGTCCTCGAAGTTGATCGAGTTGATAATCGGCTTTCCTGCAAGGCACTTCAACGCGACCTCGACCACGTCCACCTCTGTCGAGTCGATCATGATCGGCACGGTCAGGCTCTTGTTGTAAAGGCCCAGCAGGATCCTCATGTCCTTTGCTTCGTTTCGACCCACGTAGGCAGCGCAGACATCCAGAGCGTGCGAACCCTCTCCCTCCTGCTCGCGCGCCAGTTCAACAAGGCCATCCCAGTTCTCAGCGGCAAGCATCTCTCGAAATGCCCTGCTGCCGTTCGCATTGGTGCGCTCGCCGACGATGAAGAAGCTTGAATCCTGTTCGTAGGGCTGGAACTGATAGAGCGAGGAACAGCCGACGAGCTTTAGCGACTGTGAGAATTGTGAGTGTGGTGAGAGTTGTGAGGGTTGATCGGAGCCATTCTCACCACCCGTACCCTTCTCATTGACCTTCAGCCAGTGCGCCTCAGCGCTGGGCTTGAGCCCACGCACCGCGTCCGCGACCGCCTTGATGTGCGCCGGAGTTGTGCCACAGCAGCCGCCGACCATCGCGGCGCCCAAGTCTTTGACGAAGTGGACGTGGTGATGCGCCAGCTCCTCAGGCGTCAGCTTGTACATGGATTGCCCCTTCTCCATGACTGGCAGCCCTGCGTTCGGCATGACCGAGATCGGCCGCGTGGAGTTCTGGCTCAGGAAGCGCACGTGGGGAGCCATCTCGACCGGGCCGGTCGCGCAGTTCACGCCGATCATCACGACGTTCGGGAAGCATTCGAGCATGTTCAGCGCCGCTGCGATCTCCGTGCCAAGGAGCATGGTGCCAGTCTGCTCCATGGTCACCGAGACGAAGAGCGGCTTATGGATGCCGGTCTCCTCCATTGCGCGGTGCATGCCGACCACCACGGCTTTGACCATCAAGAGATCTTGGGTGGTCTCGACCATCAACGCGTCCGCGCCCCCGACAAGGAGCGCCTTGAAGCCGGTGCAGTAGGTGTCCTCGATCTCGTCGAAGGTGGTCTGCCCGAGGCTGACGAGCTTGGTTCCAGGTCCAATTGCGCCGATCACGAAGCGCGGCCAATCGGGCGTTGAGGCTTTGTCTGCGGCCCGCCTAGCAATCTTCGCGGCCTCGAGGCTGATCTCGTAAACGAGTTCGGGGATGTCGTATTCGGCGAGCACGATGCTGGTCGCGCCAAAGGTGTTGGTCTCGATGAGGTCAGCGCCTGCGGCGAGATAGTTGGCGTGGATCTGCTCGATAGCCTCGGGGCGCGTGATGTTGAGAATCTCGTTGCAGCCGTCCTGAACCCTGCCGGCCATGCGCTCGGCGGCGGCTTTCCAAGCGGGGCTGGCGTGTTGATCCGCTCGCATGATGAAGTCTTCCGGCGTAAACTCCGCCGCCTGGATCTGGGTGCCCATCGCGCCGTCACAAACGAGGACGCGGTTCTGAAGAGCGTGAAGAAGGTCAGATTGATGGGCCATGTAAGTGGATATTATGAGTCAACTGCTTCTTCCCCATCAGACCTATCTGGTCTGGTGCTGCCTGTTGGGTGCAGCCTGTTGAGTGCGCGATGCTCGCATCGCGCACTCAACAGGCGCGGAGGCTCGCAACGGGGGCTTGCCTGAGTCGTAATTGTCATTGTTGTGCCGCCAAAGCTGACCTCGTTCGTGTCCCGCAAACCCCTCGTCCTTGGCGTCGCTCTCAGCCTGATCCTCGCGGCAGTCGTCGTCCCGATTTCCATTCACCTTCCTCGCTGGGTCGAGTTTGAGTTTGTGTTCCTGGCATGGTGGGTGATATGGGTGGGGCTTCTTGCTTGGCTGCTCTTTCGGGGGCATTCCGTGGATGACGATACGGACGTGGAACCAATTGCCCGAGTCGGACAAGGGTTTGGTTCGGCTGCGGACGGGATATTTGACTTTGGATGCCTCGCAACAGATGGCTGCCAGCAACTGGTGGTGCTTGTCATTGCGGGCATGCTCCTATGGGCCGGAGCATGGCTTCTCCTCGAGTTCCTGCTTCCCGGCATTGCCGTGCTTTTTCTCGCTTCAATCGGTGGGATGCTGGCTCGCGCCGTTAACGACACGCACGGCTGCGAGGGCCAAATGGGGCGTTCCCTGCTCTGGGCCGGTCTATGGGCGACGGCCTACATTGGGCCGCTCGCTGGGATTGTCGCCTGGCTGTCGGCGCTACTGCCGCAGTGGAGATGAACCGGGTCCGCTTTGGGGTCCGCCACAGCCTGAGTCAGAGCGCAGACTGCCCGAAAACCAGACAACCTGAAAACCTTAAGGACCTGACAACCTGAGCACCTGCAACCTCAATGCCCCAATGCCTCAATGCCCCAATGCCCTAATGCCCAACGCCTTCCCCCAACAACTCCTCCAAATCCAGCGGGTCGCTGACCATCTGCAGGTTTCCATCGGCATCATAGGGCCAGCGATCCTTGGGGCGGTCCCAATAGAGTTCGATGCCGTTTCCGTCGGGGTCGTTCAGGTAGAGCGCCTCGCTGACGCCGTGGTCGGAGGCGCCGGTCAACTGAATTCCTGAAACCATGAGCCGCTTCAAGGCTATTGCGAGCGCGGCCCGCGTGGGGTAGCGGAAGGCAACATGGAACAGCCCGGTGCTGCGTGGGGAGGGGGCGCTTCCCCCTTTGCTCATCCACGTGTTCAGCCCGATGTGGTGGTGATAGCCACCCGCCGAGAGAAACGCCGCCGCCTCGCCGTAACGCTGGACCAGATCGAAGCCGAGCACTTCGGTGTAGAAACGAATCGACCTTTCGAGGTCAGAGACCTTGAGGTGAACGTGACCGACGTCGACGCCGGGATCGATGGGAGGAAGCAGAGAGGAAGTGGCAGGCGTGTCGGACTTGTCGGACATATAGGTCCTATACGACATATCGGTGGGGTGCAAAGCACCAAACGCCTCAATGGCTCAACGCCCCAATGCCCTACTGCCCAAAGCCCTCCTCTAGCTATACTCCTACCCATGGATCCGGACGCCCTATATCAGGAGGTCATCGAGAAGTACACCGAGCACGTCAATCCTGGCCTTGCGCGCCTGATGAGCTTTGCAGGCTTCGGCGTCGAGATGAGAGGCGAAGGCTGCTACATCATCGATCACGAAGGCCGAAGGTATCTCGACTGCCTCGGCGGATACGGCGTCTTCGCGCTTGGGCACCGGCACCCTCGGGTCATTCAGGCCGTGAAGGACCAGCTCGACGAGATGCCCCTCTCCGGGAAGGCGTTCTTCAACAAGAACCAGGCCGACCTTGCCGAGCGTCTCGCGGCCATCGCCCCCGAGGGCCTCCAATACACGTTCTTCTCCAACAGCGGAACGGAGGCGGTCGAGGCGGCTCTCAAGTTCGCCAAGTGCGCCACAGGCCGCTCCAAGATTGTCTCGACGATCGGCAGCTACCACGGCAAGACCATAGGAGCGCTCTCGACCACCGGCCGCGAGAAGTACCGCAAGCCGTTTGAACCCCTGATGCCGGGCGTGGTCCACGTGCCCTATGGCGACCTCGAAGCCGCCAAACGGGAGATTCCTGGCGCGGCGGCCGTCATCATCGAGACCATCCAGGGCGAGGGCGGCATCATCGAGGCTCCCGAGGGCTACATTTCTGGCCTGCGGGCCGCTTGCGACCTGGCAGGGGCCCTGCTGATCGCCGACGAGGTCCAAACGGGCTTGGGGCGCACGGGCAAGACCTTTGGAGTGGATTGGGAGGGCGTCCAGCCCGACATCATGACCCTCGCCAAAGCCCTCGGAGGCGGCGTGATGCCGATTGGCGCGACGATGGGAACCCCGGCGGTCTGGGAGGCGGTGTTCGGGCAGAACCCGCTGCTGCACACCAGCACGTTCGGGGGAAATGGTCTGGCTTGCGCGGCGGGCCTTGCCGCGATCGAGGTGATCCGCGACGAGAACCTGGTGGAGCGTTCGCTGACGATGGGCGCCAAGCTCAAGTCTGGCCTTGAAGAGGTTCAAGCCAAGCACTCCGAACTCGTGTGTGGGGTGCGCGGCAAGGGACTGATGCTAGGTGTGGAGTTCTCGATGGATGAGGTGGGCGAACTCACGATTGCGCAGATGATGAAACGGGGCCTTTGCGCGGCGTACACGCTGAACAACCCACGCGTGATCCGGTTCGAGCCGCCTCTGATCATCACAGACGAGCAGATCGCGTTTGCCTGCAGCACCTTTGATGAAGCGCTTGCGGAGACGGGCGAACTGATGGCGGAGTTGGTGTAGAGGGGACTACACCTCGCTTGGATGAACAGCCTTGATCTCGGTGAATCGCTTGAGGTCACTGGCGTTACAAGTTAGGATGCGGTCAATCCCATAAGCATCCGCCAGGGTAACGAGTCTGAGATCGTGACACGGCTTCCCACTTGGAGCGTAGCGAACCGCGAATCTTCGCCATCGAGGGCCAATGTCAACTGGCTCGTCCAGATGAGGCGCAATGAGGAGTATGTCTGTGACGATCTTATCGATCGTCTCTGCGTCAAACCCAAGGCCATTTGCCTCTCTGGGCCGGCTGCAGACCGCCCACAGTTCGATAACGACCTGTGCACAGGTCCATAGTTCTTCTCCCGATGCCTTGAGCTTCTTGATAGCCCGCACACAATCCACTCCAAGGGGGTTGTCTTTCTCAAGGCACCTGACCCAAACGCTCGTGTCAACGAGAAACATCAAACCCGATCCGGATAGATGGCATCTCGGCGGAGCGCGTTTGCAGGCAGGCAGACTCCAGAAATGCCGCGCGACGTAAGGTCATCAAGAGCGGAGCGCCAGGCCTCTCCACCTTTTCCTTGCTCATCTGGTACGGAGATTTCGGCGTTGACGATCTGGTTCTTGTCCAACTGCACCCGTTCGAACGGGACAAACACCTTCCCGTCAAACCTCAGCCTCAGCCTAATCGACATTGCCTGATCATTCTACGCTAGCCGCCTCTGATATCCTTAGATTTGGATGCCAAACCCGCCCACTGGACCACCATCTCGGATCGACAAGATCGCAGGAACAACTGTGTCCTTTTGGCTCGAAACTGGGCTTTTCGCCCGATGCGGTCCCGTGGACATCGTCGTTCACCATCATCCTTCATTCAGCCCGGCTCCTTGGATTGTCGAGGCGTTTGGGTCTTTCGGGGAAGACACTTTCACGCATTACTCCTGCCAACAGTTCGCGGAACGGCCGTCGGACGAGCAGTTTCAGTCGGCTTGTCGAGCCATTCTTGAGTCTCTCAAGCAAAGGGGCGAACTTTAAGCCTATCGACCCATGTTCGTCCCGCCTTCGCATAGAATGAAAGCGTAGAGGCACTCCCCATGACCGAACGCGACAAGATTGCGCACCTGCTCCGACGTTTCGGCCTTGGCGCCGGCAAATGTGAGCTCGCCAAATACGAGAAGCTCGGCGTTCAAGGCACTCTGGACATGCTGCTCGACTGGGACAAGACCGACGAGGGCTTTCCGGTCAGCCCGTGGGAGTTCGTCAAACAGGCCGACGGCCAACTCCAGTTCGACCCCTACAAGTTTGCCTCTCATTGGGGCCTTCGGCTGCTGCTCACCAACCGCCCCCTCCAAGAGCGCATGACCCTCTTCTGGCACGACCACTTCGCCGTGAGCGGCAACAAAGTCTTCGACGGCACGGCGATGGTCCAGTACGAGAACTGCCTGCGCAGGCACGCCGGCGGCAACTTCCGCACGCTGCTCAAAGAGGTCAGCAAAGAGCCCGCGATGATCTATTGGCTGGACCAGCACACCTCGGTCAAGGAGCACCCCAACGAGAACTTCGCGCGCGAGGTGATGGAGCTCTTCACCATGGGCTCTGGCTACACAGAAAAGGACATCCAGGAGGCCGCACGGGCGTTCACGGGATGGGGTTTGCAGATCGAGAGCATCGGCGAGAACATCGAGTTCTACAAGCAGCAGGAGCGGGCGGCGAAGGCCGGCCGATCGGTGTTCAACTTCTGCCTAGCGCCCGCCATCCACGACGCAGGGCCCAAGACGATCCTCGGAAAGACCGGAAACTTCAACGGCGACCAGGTGCTCGACATCCTTTGCGATCGCCCCGAGACGGCGCGCTACCTCGCCAAGAAGCTCTGGGAGTGGTTCGCGTATCCAAACCCGGAGCTACCTCTGGTCGAACGGCTTGCCAAGGTCCTCGTCGACGCGAAATTCGAGGTCAAGCCGGTGCTGAAAGCCATCGTCGCCGCGCCCCAGTTCTGGAGCGAGAAGTGCGTCCGAGGCCGCCCCAAGAGCCCCATCGACACCACGGTCACGGTCTTTCGTCAACTCGATCTTCAGAAGGTCTTGCTGGGATTGCGGGGCGAGGTCAAAGACCCGTTCCAGACGATGAAGCCCGAGCTCAAGGGCGCGGCCGACGGCGTGACGTTCCTGATGAACGGGCAGGGGTTCCTGCTCCTCTTTCCACCCGACGTGGCGGGGTGGGATTGGGGAGAGGCGTGGATCAACAGCAACAGCATGCGCTTCCGCGCGCAGCTTGGCGACGTGATCTTCTATGGCAACGACGCCAACCGGCCGATCGCGGTCTACCTCGCCAACCGCATCAAGCAGGAGTTCAATCCGCAATCCTCGGGCGACGTGGTGGACGCTCTCTGTGCGATCTTCGACGCCGAGGTGCCCGCGCGAACGCGTGACATCCTCGTCGAGGCGTGTACCAAGGCGGGCGGGCCGAAGTCGCTCGACGGCAAGGACAGCGCTGCCTATGTGCTGGCCTTCACGACCAAGATGCTGTTCGCGAGCCCTGAATTTCAGATGTGTTGAGGGGCTTCCCCCTCCCTTGGTTTTGCGAAGCGAAACTGAGGGAGGGGTTGGGGTGGGAGACTCTGTCCGGGTCAGCTATCGCGCCCCCTCACCCGGTTCACTGCGTTCACCGTCCTCTCCCCAAAGGGGCGAGGTGGTGGTTTCTCTCCTGACCCCAGAAGCCGTATCCTCCAATCCTCAGACCCTTGACCTGGGCTCCAGAACGCTGTCACCTCACCCGGTCCCGTAAGGCGCGGGATCTTCGATTCGCTGCGCTCACCAACCTCTCCCACAGGGGGCGAGGGGGTCTCTTTGCCGCTATCGCGCATCGCCAATCGCATATCGCATTCTGCGCTCCCTCAAACCGGGTTTACTGCCCTGCCGATGGAAGGATTCGAGCAACTTGGGGCGTGGATGGCGGAACAGGGGCTTCCCTGCTCAACCGAGATGCTTGATCAACTCCACGCCTTCGTGACAGACCTCTATTCTCTCAACGAGACACGCAACCTGACTCGAGTTCCGAAGGAAGAGTTCTGGCTGCGGCACGTCGTCGACAGCCTTCTCGTCCACAGCCTCCTCCCGGAAGGAGCCACGGTCCTCGATATTGGCACTGGGCCTGGATTCCCAGCGTGGCCCTTGGCCTGGGCGCGGCACGACCTTCGAATCACGGCCCTCGACTCCTCGAACAAGATGCTCGGGTTCTTTGCCCGGCACGGCCTGCCGAATCTTAAGGCGGTGCTCGGGCGCGCGGAGGAATGGGGCATTCGGGAGCGGTTCGACCTGGTTACGGGTCGGGCGGTGGCGCCGCTCGCGATCCAGTTGGAGCTCAGCGCAGCGCCCTGCAAAGTGGGTGGCGTCGTCATCCCGATGCGCTCCGCGAACGACCAGCACGAGATCCAGGCGAAGGACTTTTCGGTGCTTGGCCTCGCGCTCGAGAAGGTTGAACGAAGGACCTTGCCGGACGTCGGCGCCGAGCGGCTGTTCCCGGCCTACAGAAAGGTCGCGAAGACGCCGCGCGAATATCCAAGGAAGTGGGCCGACATCCGCCGCAAGCCCTTGTAGACGAGGTCGTTTGGGGCCGTTTATGAAACAGGCACCCCTCACGCTCACCTCACACCGCCACGATGTTCACGAGCTTGCCGGGCACGACGATGACCTTTTTGACCTCTTTGCCCTCCAGATGTACCTGCACCTTGGCGGAGGCCTTTGCCGCGGCCTCCAACTCTTGATTGCTCGATCCCGCGGGCACCATTACGGTGTCTCGCAGCTTCCCGTTCACCTGCACGGCGATCGGCCACACGTCCTCGGCGGCGATTTCGGGGTCGAAAACCGGCCACGCCTGCTGATGCGTGAAGCCTCGGAGACCCAGCGATTCCCAAAGTTCGTCGGCGCTGAACGGCGCGGCCGGTGCGAGCAAGAGGATCAGGGTTTCGAGGGCCTCGCTCGCCGCGAGTCGCCAACCCGGCGCGTTGGCGCCAGCGCGCTGAGCATCGGCGATGCTGTTCAGATAGGTCATCAGCGCAGCAATGTAGGTGTTAAACGCAAAGCGATCGATGTCTTCAGTGCACTTCTTGATCGCTTGGTGGGTGGCTCTTCTCAAGTTCCGAGCGCCGTCGGACAGGTCGGACTTGTCTGACTGGTCGGACCATAGAGTCTGGATCTTGGTTCGCCAATCTGAATCAAATGAGCCCGAGAGCTCAGTCACCGCCTTGAACACCCGGTTCAGGAACTTGGCCATGCTGCCCACACCGTCGCTCGACCACTGCACCTCCCCATCAAACGGCGCCACGAACAGTAGATGCACGCGAAGGGCGTCGGCCCCATACTGATCCACCATCTCGTCCGGAGTGACCACGTTGCCCTTCGACTTGCTCATGCGCGCCCAGCGCCACATCAGTTGGTCCTTCGGGATGCCTTTGGCCTCTTCGAAACTGACCAGGATGCCGTCTGCGCCCACTTCCAGCGTCTCGCCCTCGCGCGGCTTGCGGTAGGGCGTGAGCGCGAGCACCTGGCCCTGGTTCATCAGCCTTTGGAACGGCTCCTTCACTGATACCAGACCCTCGTCGTAGAGCACTTTGGTCCAGAAGCGCGCGTAGAGAAGGTGCATCACCGCGTGCTCGGCGCCGCCCACGTAGCAGTCCACGGGCATCCAATACTTGGCCTTCTCGAAGTCCCATGGCTTGTTGGGGTTCGAAGGGTCGCAGAACCTGAGGAAGTACCAGCTCGAGCAGGCAAAGCCGCCCATCGTGTCGGTCTCGCGACGGCCCAGCGAGCCGTCCGGCGTGGTGGCGTTGACGAACTCCTCGATCCGGTTCAGCGGGCTCGATCCGTCGCCGCTCGGCTCGTAATTCTCGACGTCGGGCAATTCGACCGGGAGCTGCCCCTCGGTCGCCAGCATCTCGTGGCCCTCCTTGTCGTAGATCACCGGGATCGGGCAACCCCAGTACCTTTGGCGGCTAATCAGCCAGTCGCGTAAACGATAGGTGACCTTACGTTCTCCGATGCCTAGGCCTTCCATCCATTGGCCTAGCGATTCCTGGGCCTCCTTGACGGTCATGCCGTCGTATTCGCCGGAGTTGATCAGGATGCCATCTTTGCCTGAGAAGACGTCCTGGGTTGTCCTCGGGGCCTGTCCGTCTTGTCCGACCTGTCCGACCGGAGCAATGACTGGAACCACCCCTAAACCGAACTTTCTTGCGAACTCGAAGTCGCGTTCGTCGTGCCCGGGGACCGCCATGATCGCGCCGGTGCCGTAGGACGCCAACACGTAATCCGCGATCCAGATCGGCACCTTCTCGCCGTTGGCCGGGTTGACGGCGTAAGCGCCGGTGAACACCCCGGTCTTCTCGCGATTGACGGCCTGACGGTCCGTATCCGAGAGCCGCTTGGCCTGGTCCTGATACGCCTTGACCGCCTTTCGGTGTTCCTCATCGACGAGCGGCATCAAGTTCTCCAGGATGGGATGCTCGGGTGAGAGCACGCAAAAGGTCATGCCGAAGATGGTGTCAATTCGGGTGGTGAACACGCGAAAGGAGAGATGGCGCTCTTTGGAGATGACTTGGAGGTCGGACTCGGCGGACGCGTCAGACTGGTCCGACGGGTCAGACAAGGCAGACCCGTTGTCTCCACCCCCAACCCCCTCCTCAGTTTCGCTGCGCAAAACCAAGGAGGGGGCTATTCGCATCTCAAACTCGACCCCTTCCGACCTTCCAATCCAGTTGCGCTGCATCTCTTTGATGCCGTCGGGCCAGTTCAGCTCGTCCAGATCCGACAGCAGCCGGTCGGCATACGCCGTGATCTTGAAGAACCACTGCGGGATCCACTTCTTCTCGACCGCCGTGCCGCAGCGCCAGCACAGGCCCCCCTCGACCTCCTCATCCGCCAGCACCGTCGCGTCCTTCGGGCACCAGTTGACGCTTGCCAACTTCCGATACGCAAGACCCTTCTTGTAGAGCAGTTCAAAGATCCACTGGGTCCACTTGTAGTACTCCGGGTCGCTCGAATACACGCACCGCGACCAGTCGTAGCTGATGCCGATCAGGTCCATCTGGCGCTTGTAGTTCGCCCCGTAGCTCTTGACCATCGGTCCCGGGTGGGTCTTCTTGGCGATCGCCTCGTTCTCGGCGGGCAGCCCAAAGGCGTCGAAGCCCATCGGGTGCAGCACGTTGTAGCCTTGCATCACCTTGGCGCGGCAGATCACGTCGGTCGGAACGTAGTTGCGCGCATGCCCCACGCTAAGCCCCGCGCCGCTGGGATAAGGAAAGAAATCAAGGCCATAGAACTTGGGCCGGTCACTGTCTTCCTGGGTGAGGAAAAGGCCGGCTTCGTCCCATCGCTGCTTCCATTTGGCTTCAAAGGTCTTGGGCTCGTAGCGCTCAGGCATGGGGCCTATTTTAGCTGACGGCGAGTCTGGCAGGCCGCTTGGGGATGCGTGAGGGTGAATGAGGGTGAAGGCGAGAAGCGAGAGGCGAGAAGTCAGAGGCGGGAGATTGTCAAGCGCCAACCTCGGCACGGGAATTCACCCCCACCCTGTCCCCCATAGCTGTTTAGTTTGGAGCCACCTCTCCCCGCTGGGGAGAAGCCTGCCCTGAGCTTGCCGAAGGGGTCCGTGAGCTTTATCGAACGGGGTGAGGGGATCCGGGCGACCCTAAACTAAACAGCTATGACCCTGTCCCTCCCCCTCGCTACTCCAACTCAGAATTCACTCCAACTCAGACACCCGCGAAGGAGAGGGGACCAATTCGGAGGAGGGAGAAATGCGAAGGGCGAAGGGCGGAGGGACCAGATCGGAGGCCGGGACTCCCCTCTCCTGCGTCCATAAGTCTTTTGATCGCCGCCAAACCCCCTCGACGCGGGGGAGGGTGGCCTTTAGGCCGGGTGGGGGTGCGATGGGGTGCAGGGTGAGGAGGCACGCCCCTCTCCTGCGTCCACCAACCTCCCAACCACCCCGGACCTTCTCGACGC